>NZ_CBDRFA010000077.1:0-39130 GCF_965343085.1 Nocardiopsis synnemataformans
CTGCAACGAAACCCGCCTGACCATGTGGTCGACGTGTGCTTAAGCTAGGCCTTCACATGCATGTGAGAGTCAAGTGGAGGAGACCATCCGTATCGGGGAACTGGCTCGGCGGACTGGTGTCAGTCAACGCCTGCTGCGCTATTACGAGGAGCGGGGTCTACTACTGCCGGAACGGCGGCCCAGCGGATACCGCGAATACGACGACGCTGATGTGGGGCGGGTGCGGCGTATCCGCACTTTGCTCGCTGCGGGGCTCAGTACCACCGCCATCGCCACAGTGCTGCCGTGCACGGTTGTTACCGCTGGAGGTCTTGCCGCAGCATGCCCGGCCCTGCTGAAAGACCTGCGTCGAGAACACACCCGGATCAGCAGAACCATCGCCGAACTGAACGATGCTCGAACGACGCTCGACGCCATCATCAAAGCCACCCCGCGCTGACAGCGAGTGGAGAACGGCGCACGAGCCGCAGCAGGCAGTGCCGCGCAGGCCTTCTCGACAGACGGCGGTCGCCGATCGGCGCACGCTTGATGGTGATCGGTTTCGCACTCGCCCCACGGAGTCTGTCGGCGCACCCGTCGAACATGCGCTGTCGTGCACTACGGGCCGTCCGCTCCGTGCGACACAGCAGGCCAGCGAGTGACGACGTGAACCAGAAACCCCCGGGCCAGGAATTCGTGGTGCCTCTGGACCGGGGTTTCCATATGGTCGGGACGAACAGGACGAGGAGGTCATGGGTTCGGATCCCACCACCCCGACCAGCACGAAGGCCGGTCCCGTGGGACCGGCCTTCGTCGTGTCGGGGCCGAACAGGGGGCCTCGGCGCCGGGCAGAGCCCCGGGAAACCGCAGCCCCGGCCCGGGTGCGGGGAACCAGGCCGGGGGAAGCGTCGGGCTGCCTAGCGGATGTTCACGTCCACGCAGGCGTAGAAGGCGTTACCGGTGTCGGCGACGTTCCAGCGGGCCAGGATCGTGTGACGGCCGTTGTAGCCGGACAGGTCCACGTTGTGGTGGACGGTCGAGTTGGGCCGGGCCCCGCCGTCGTCGAAGTTGGCGATGCGCTGACCGCCGATGAAGTACTCCCAGTTGGCGGTGGCGTGCGTGACGGTCAGGGTCCAGGTGAAGTTCAGCGAGGTGCCGACCTGGGTGACGTGCCAGCCGTGGTTGTCGTCGTCGAGCTCGGAGAACCGGGAGTTGCCGCCGGAACAGCTCATCAGGCCCTTGGGGCCCTCCACGCTCTGCGGCTCCCACTGGATGCCGCCGCACTCGACCATGCCCGCCGCGCACTGCGCCTGGCGGCTCATGGGGGCCGAGACGTAGCCGTGCGCGCTGGCCGCGCTGGCGGGCATCAGGGTGAAGATCAGAGCGGTGGCCGCGGCGACGGCGGAGGCGGAGCGGATCCTGCTGAGGGTCTTCATTGAACGGGGCCCTTCTCTTCGGGTCACGATCCCGTCCGGCCTCGCGGCACGGTGCGGGGGATTCGTAGCGGGGTGACCCGGACCGTTTCCGGCCCAGGAAGTGGAGTGCGCCCGTAGGGGCTCGGATATTTCCCCCGCGGACACCGGACGTCGTTGTCCCGGCCATTCCGGGCGTCCCCGGAATTTCCTTCCACCTGTTGTCGGTAGACCGTAAAGACCCTGTCACTACACGTCAATACCCCTGTTGCGCGGGGGGACGGAGTACCACCGCACCGGCGGGTTGGCCGGCCGAACACTTTCCGGCACTGGTACTGACGACGCTTCCTCCGTCATTTGCGCCGCGAACTGGAAAGACACCTTACAGTTGCGAGTCCTGGTCTGTCGTAAAACGTTGTGGACCACTGCGCGCCCGAACCGCCTGTCGGACCAGATCTAACCGGATAGATAGATTTCCCTTACCCCCGTTCCGACACGGTCCGGCACGGTCCGGCGGTGACTCGACACGGTCCGGCGACAACGGGTCCCCGCGCCGGAAAACCCGTGGCCGCGTCCGGAGGGCGGACCTAGGCTCTGGGGCATGCCCCCGGTCTTCCTCCCCGGCCTGGAACTGTCCCGGGCCCTGTACACGGACGCGGTCGCGCCCCTGCTCGCCCGAGGACCCCGGCCCGTCGCGCACGCCGCCGCGCTGCTCGGCGCCGGGTCCGAGGTCCTCGGACTGGACACCGAGCGCTCCACCGACCACGGCTGGGGGCCACGGCTCCAGGTCTTCGTGGACGAACCCGACGAACGCGAACGCGTGCTGGCGCTGCTCGCCGGAGGCCTGCCCGAGCGGGTGCGCGGCTGGCCGGTCCGGTTCGGCCCGGACGACGGTCCTCCCCAGGCCTGGCGGCCCGACGCCGACGCGCCCGAAGGCCGCCACCGGGTGGAGGTCAGCGGGTCCGGCGACTGGCTGCGAGGTCAACTCGGCTTCGACCCGGGCGAGGGGGTGGAGACCACTGACTGGCTCGCCACGCCCACCCAGCGGCTGGCCGAGGTGGTGGGCGGAGCCGTCTTCCACGACGGCGTCGGCGCGGTCACACGGGCCAGGGAGCGTCTGGCCTGGTACCCGGACGACGTGTGGCGGTACGTGCTGGCCTGCCAGTGGCAGCGCGTGTCCCAGGAGGAGGCGTTCGTCGGCCGCTGCACGGAGGTGGGCGACCGCCTGGGCGCGCGGGTGGTCGCGGCCCGGGTGGTCCGCGACCTCATGCGCCTGGCCCTGCTGCTGGAACGCCGCTACCCGCCCTACTCCAAGTGGCTGGGCAGCGCCTTCGCCCGACTGCCCTGGGCGGCGGAGCTGACCCCGCTCCTGGCGCGGGCGCTGGACGCGGACGCCGCGGCCCTCGCCGAGGCGTCCTCCCTGGTGGCCGACCGGCAGAACCGGACCGGCCTCGCCGCCGCCTTGGACACCCGGCCCCGGCCGTTCCACGAACGCCCCTGGCCGGTGCTGGACGCGGTCCGGTTCACCCACGCCCTGCTGGCGGGGATCGCCGGCCCCGAGCTGGCCGCACGGCCGCCGGTGGGCACGGTCGACCAGTTCGCGGACAACACCGACGCGCTGACCCGGCCGGAGGTGTTCCGCTCCCTGGGGCCGTGAGCCACGTCCCAGCCGCGCGGGCGGGCTCGGGCTGGAGCGGACGGGAGCGGGGAGCACGGGCGTGCGCGGACGGGTAAGGCTCACCCTGGGGCGGGCTCTCTCCCATCCGCCTTCGGGCCGTACGCGCGCCCGGTCCGCCCCGTAACCGGACGTGCGCCCACGAGGGCGTGCCCCTCCCGCCGTGCGGTCGGGGTGTCGTACGATCCCAGGCATGGGCCGATCGTCCGACCGATCTCCTCTGCGACGGATCAGCGCGGAGGCCTGCGTCCTCGGTGGCGCGGGGTACGCCGTCCTGCTCCAGATCGCCCACCCCAGCGTCGCCCGCGGGGTGCACGACCACAGCGACTTCTCCTCCCGGCCGTTCGACCGCCTGCTCGGCACCCTCTACTTCGTGTACGGCACGGTCTACGGCACCGAGGAGGAGAGGAAGCGCCTGCACGCCATCGTGCACGCGATGCACCGCAAGGTGAACGGTCCCGGGTACCGGGCCCTGGACGACGACCTCCTGCTGTGGGTGGCCGCCACCCTGTTCCAGTCCGCCTCGCGCCTGCACGCGATGGTGTTCGGCGAACTCGGTGAGGAGGAGCGCGCCCTGCACCTGCGCGAGGCGTCGGCGTTCGCCACCGCCCTGGGCCTGCCCGAGGAGAGATGGCCCGCGTCCCCCGAGGAGTTCGCCGCCTACTGGGATGGGGCCCTGGCCCGGCTGGACGTGGGTGAGGAGGCCCGCGCCATCACCGGGCAGCTGTTCCACCCGACGAGCGTGCCCCTGCGCCCGCTGATGCGGGTCCAGCTCCTGCTCACCGGCGGGCTGCTCCCGCCGGACCTGCGCGAGCGGTTCGCGATCCCGTGGTCGCAGGCGCGTCAGCGCCGGTTCGACCGGATCGTGCGGACGACCCGCGCGGTGTACCCGTACGTCCCCCGGCCGGTGCGCGTCCTGCCCGCCACGCTGTGCCTGTGGACCATGCGGCGCGGAACCCTGGGACCGCGCTGGCTGGGGCCGCCGCGGCGTCGTTCGGGGGTGGGGCCGCGCGGCGGGGCGGGGGGAGCCGTCGGCTAGGACCGGCTGGAACCGTCAGCCGAGGGACGCGGGCGGGTTGTCCTTCAGGGCCTTCCTGGCCTGTTCCGCCTCGGCCAGTCCCAGCTCGGTGAAGATCTCCTCGGCCTCGCTGAGGAACCCCCGCGCCCGGTCCGCCGCCATGACCGGTTCGGGCAGGCTTCCGAGGGCGAGCGCGGCGCGGGCGACCATGTAGCGCTCGCCGCGCTCGACCGCGATGGCGTGGGCCCTCTCCAACTCGGACAGGGCCTCGCCGTGGCGCCCGGCCGCCGCGTAGGTCATCCCCAGGTCGACGCGGATCTCGGCGTCTCCGCTGCGGTGGCCTGACTTCTCCGCGAGCGCGAGAGCCTCGGTGTGGGACTCGATGGCCTTGTCCCAGACCTCCGCCGCCCGGTGGGCTATGCCGAGGGCGTTGTGCACATAGATCTGGTTGCCCACCAGATTCAGGCGCACAGACAGCCCCAACGCCTCGTTCAGATCCGAGAAGGCGGCCTCCAGCTCCCCCAGGCCGGTACGGGCCTCTCCCATGATGCGCTTCGCCTGAATCCTGGCTTCGTTCTGGTCCTCACCGACGACTTTCGCGGCGGCTTGCCCAGCGCAGTGCAACGCCTCCGCGTATTCCCCGAGTGCCTGTTTCACAAGGGCGAGATTGCCCCACTGCAACGCCTCCAGTCGGGCATCCCCCAACTGAATCGCATGGTCAAGCACTCCCTCGAAGGCCTCAGCAGCATCCGCGAGGTGTCCGACACGCTCGTAGACCACACCCAGGTTGGCCAGCGCTCGGATGATCCCTCTGCTGTCACCGATGGCGGTGAGCAGGTCCCTGGCCTCGGTGAGAAGCCCCAGGGACTCCTCGAAGCGCCCTGAGAGGCAGTAAGCGATACCGAGCCCGATGAGGGTCACCGCGCGGCCGCGCCGGTTTCCCTGCTTGTCGCTGATCTGGAGTACTCGCTGGTGAGAACTGATCAACAGACCCATCTGGCCGTGGAGGGCGTAGAAGCGCCACACAGCGTCGGCCATCCGCCAGGCGTACTCGCCGTTGTCCTGCGAGGCGAAGTACTCGATCGTGTCCGACAGGTTCTCCTGGTGGAGGGTGAACCAGTTCTCCGCGTCATCCCGTCCGGACAACTCGATGCGGTAACCGGGATTCACCTCGACATCGTCATGTGCGCGTGGGCCCATGAGATCTGCGGCCTGCTGGGCGGTCGCCATGTACTGCTCCGCGAGGCGGAGTCGAGCCGTCTCTATCTCCTCACTGGTCAGGACAGTGGCCGCGCGGTCGCGGGAGAAGGCGCCGATCAGGTCGTGCAGGCGGTACACGTCCCCCTGGGGCTCCTCCAACAGGCACACACCGACCAGTTCCTGGAGGATGTCGTCGGCATCCTCCACGGACATGTCCAGGAAGGCGGCCGCGCCGCCGAGATCGATCATGTTGCCGATCATCAGGCCCAACAGGAGGAACGTACGGCTCTGATTCCGGTTGAGGCTCTGAAAGGACAGGTCGATGGCGGCTTCGACGCTCTGTCCCTCGACCTGGAGCTCGTGGAACTTCCGGTCCTGTTCGCCGAGTCGGCGGGCGACGTGCGCGAACGACCACTTGGGGCGACTGAGCATACGTCCGGCCACCACACGCAGGGCGAGGGGGAGACCGCCGCAGATACGGATGATCTCGCGCGCCTGCTCCAACTCCCGCCGCACGCGTTCGTCACCCAGGACACGCCCGAGCAGTTCCAGAGAGGAAGGTTCGTCGAACACCCCGAGGGAGAGGAAACGGGCACCGCTGAGTCCGGAGAGTTCGTTGCGGGTCGTGATGAGGGTCATCGACCCCGGGGAGGACAGCAGAAGCGGGCTGACCTGGGCGTAGCTGAACGCGTTGTCGAGGATGACCAGAACGCGGCGCCCCATGAGGGTGGCCCGCCACAGCGCCGAGCGCTCATCGAGGGACTCGGGCACAGCCTCGGGTTCGACGCCGACGGCACGCAGCAGGGCGCCGAGCGCGGACGTGGCGTCGAGCGGCTCCCTGTCCGTCGTGTAGCCGTACAGGTCGATGAACAGCTGCCCGTCGGGATAGCGCTTGGCCGCCTCGTAACCGAAGCGGACCGCGGTGGTCGTCTTTCCCTCACCGCCGCTGCCCGTGATGACGCAGACCTGGGCGCGCTCCTCTCCGGCACGGGCCGCCTCGTCCAGCTGACGCAACGATTCATGGCGGCCGGTGAAGTCGGGCAGGTCCCGGGGAAGGTCGTTGCGTACTACGAAGCGTTCTCCGGTCTCCTCTTCGAACTGATCCTCCGCCGCCTCCTCGGGAAGGTCCTCCTGAAGGATCCGGGTGTGCAGGGCGGTCAACTCCGGTCCGGGGTCGACACCCAGCTCATCGGCGAGCCTGGTCCGAAACTCCTCATAGACGGAAAGCGCCCTGGCCCGTTCATTGCCGCGCCACAGGGCCGTGATGAGCAGGTGGTGCAGGCGCTCACCGAAGGGTTCCTCACCGGCCAGGGACGTCAGCCGTGTGACCACGTCGGAGTACCGGCCCAGATCCAGGGCGCAGGTGGCCCAGGCGATCACACAGGACCAGCGCTCCTCGTGCAGGGGGGCGACGACGGAGTGGTCCAGGTACTCCGAGCCGACACCGGAGAAGGGAGTTCCGCGCCAGCACCCCAGCGCCTGTTCCAGGAGTTCCACGGCCACCTTGGGCTCGGCCGTGGCCGCTCTGTTCCGGAGTCTCCGGAAGCGGTGCAGGTCGACGGATTCCGGATCGACATCGAGGATGTAGCCCCCCGAAGTCGTGGAGATACTGTCCGGAAACGCCCTGCGCAGGTGGGAGATCTGCACCTGGATGACCGAACGCGCCGTACGGGGCGGGTCGTCACTCCAGAGATAGCCGATGAGTTGGTCAATGGTGACCTCGCGGCCCAAGTGGACCAGCAGCGCTCCCAGCACACAGAGTTGGCGCGGACCACCGACCTGAACAGGTCGGCCGTCCGCCCAGACGGTGATGGGGCCGAGCACGCCGAATTCCACAAGCAGCAACCCTAGCAAGGGCCATTAGCACGAAACAGGGAATACGGGCATGCCAACGACTCCGAGTACCCCCCTCCACTCAAGTACTCGGAGTCACCGTTGGCCTACACCGAAAAGGGGTTACTTCTCCTGAGCGGGCTTCTCCTCCGAGGGCGCGGCCTCCGCGGGCACAGCCTTCTCGGGATCCCCTTCGACAGGGACGGGGTTCACCGGACTCGGCTCCTGGTAGGGGACCGCCTTCGCCTCGGGGGCGACGTCGGCGACGATCGCCTCGAACTCCTCGTCCACGGTCAGCATCTTCGGCACTCGGACTCCTCTTCTCACGGCACTCGCGTAGAGCCGCAAAGTAGCCCTACGTCTACGAAGCATCAACGGACCCCGCCTTCCGGCGGACTGGCCACCCGTGGCGGGTTCCGCCTCAAAGCACACCACGGGTGGCATGTGTCCAACGAACGTCGCACTGTGTCGGACCCGCGAGCCGTCCTCTCGCGGGTCCGATCGCGTCGAACGTGTTCCACACTAGAGAGATCCTCTTCCACTCCGCTTTCAGTCTTCTTTCAGTGCTGAAATCGGTGTGGCGACGGCGGTTCGGGAACCGCGCCATCATTGGCCACCCGGGCCCGCCATGGCCAGCGGTTGGCCGGTTGCGGACGGTCAGAGCCCGTTCACATGGTGTGCGAAGGCCGTCATGCACCACGCGCTTCCCGCCCGCGGATCCGCCTTCGACCGGGGGTGACACCCTCCGCCGGGTCTGATCCCGCTTCCTCTTCAGCCTTCCGGAAAACGACCGGGATAAACCACACGTTCCCCTCCCGACGCCGAAATCCGGGAAATTCCCAGCCGTAGGAGGACACGATTGTGCCCGCCCCCGGGAAGTCCGCGCCCCGGAAGCGACGGGTGTTCCCTTTCGAAGCTTTTCGTGTCCCTTGCGTTCTTTCTCCCGCCAGTGCGCCGGCCCCGGACCGGCTCGCCCCCGGAGGACCGGACACACCCGGACGGCCACAACGCCCCCAGCGCGTACGCCCTCGGCCGGGAATTCCCTGTGGCACCGGGCACGTACACCGGAGGAGGGCTGCGCGAGCCCGGTGTCGGGCCATAGGTTGCTAGGGAGCATGCCGATCGGACGGCACCGGCGGTCCCGGAGGGCGCGAAGTTGGAGGACGTGATGCTGGAGGGCGACGGAAACGGCTGGGTGAGCCTGCCGGACGGAACCCGTAGGTGGGGGATCTACGGCGCGGCCGGACTGCTGCTGTACGCCACCGACACCGCCGGAGCGGGCCACGTGCTGCTCCAGCACCGGGCGGGCTGGACCCACATGGGGGGCACCTGGGGCATCCCCGGGGGCGCCCGCAACCGGGACGAGACGCCCCTGGAGGCCGCCGTGCGCGAGTTCGAGGAGGAGGTCGAGGGGGACCTGGACGGGTACACCCTGCTGGGCGTTCACGAACAGGACCTGACCGTGTGGCGCTACGACACGTTCATGGCGAGCCTGCCGAGGCTGAAGCCGTTCCGGCCGGGCAACTCCGAGAGCAAGGAGGTGCGCTGGGTGCCGGTGGACTCCGCCGACGCGCTCCCGCTGCTGCCGCCGTTCCGCGCCGCGTGGCCGCACCTGTGCGCGAACCTGGTCTCGGCCTTCTCGGAGAACGGCCGCGGTCCGGGCACTTCTCCGGCCGGTTGAGCGTTGAACCCTGCGCAGGGGCCTTTCGCGCACCCGTGCCCCGGACCGGACCCGGGAGTCCGGGAGGGTGCCGGAGGGCGGTCTCGGGGGAATGTCAGGGGCGGATCCCTGATGCGCTCCGGGCTCCGGCCCCGCATGCTGGAGGGGACGGCCCGGCGAAGAGCGGCCGTCACGTTATTCGACTGGAGCAGTGGACATGACGCTGGAGCGCGGTAACGCATTCACTCCCGTCGCCTCGGCGACGATGATCTGGCCCTGGACCACCTCGGTGCTGGGGGGTGCCGCCGGTGGTGCCCTCTTCTTCCTCCTCAACCTGGGCTCGGGCCTGGGCGCCATCGCCTCCGGTCTGACCGCGGCGGTGGTCTTCTTCTCACTGATCGGTGGCGTGGGCGGTGTGATGAGCGCCAAGGCCGACCGCCGGGGCAAGCGCTACGCCGCCACCTACCCGTTCCGGTACGCGGCCGTGCCCGCCGGGATCGGCGGCGCGGGGTACGCCCTCGTCAGCATCTTCACCGGCTCGATCATCGGCGGCCTGTTCGGCGGACTGTTCGTCGCGGCGGCGATCTGGATCACCGTTGGCCTCATCGCGATGGTGGTCGGCAACAAGAACGCCTAGGCTCGGTATCTTCCGCCGATGGTGGAAAACAGATACTCACCTAGGGGAGACAACCGGGCGCCGATGACTGAATCTGCTCGTCAGAAGATGGTCGAGCGGGTCCGCGGGCTCCTCCGCATGGCGGAGGACCCCGCGGTTACTGATGCCGAGAGCCAGGCGTTCACCGCCAAGGCCGCCGAGCTGATGACCCGCCACGCGATCGCGGAGGCCGAGGCCCGCGCCGAGAGGGGCGAGGCGCCGGACGCGATCAGCCGCATGGACTACGCCGTCTCGGGGGTAGGAGGCCACGGCAAGGCACGGGTGCGCGCGCTGGCCGACATCTCCGCCGCCTACGGCTGTCAGTCCGCGGTACGGGGCAACAACTCCGAGAACACCGAGCGCGTCATGATCCTCGTGGGCACGGTGAGCGCGCTGGACGCGCTGCGGATGCTGCTGCCGTCGATCTCCATGCAGATGGAGGCGTCGGCGAAGTTCATGAGCTCGTCGCACGTGGCCGACATCCGGGAGCTGCGCAACTACACGCGCTCGGAGTTGGAGACCGAGCGCAAGCGCTACTACCGGTCGTTCGTGCGCGCCTACGGGCAGGCGGTGGCCGAGCGCATCCGTGAGTTCCGCGCGCGGTTGCAGGAGATGGCCTCGCCGGGCGGCTCAGGCGGGTCGGGGGAGAGCGTGGACGCCGCCCGTGGCGCGGAGCTGGTGCTGCTGAACGACGTGCACCGGGTGAGCGAGGAGTTCCAGAAGCAGTTCCCGCAGCTGCGCAAGCACCGGCCCGAACGCACGCACAGCGCGGCGGGGTACCGGGCGGGCTACCGGCGGGGGCGTCAGGCCGAACTGGGGCTGGACACGCCGGTGGGAAGCGGCGGTTCGTCCGTGTTGAACGAGAGCGAGTAGGCCTCTCGCCGCGAAGTTGTCCACAGGCTGTGCACAGAACCGCCCCGATTGTTGTTCTCGCATGTCAGAGGGGAAATGCGAGAGTTCAACCGGGGCGGTTCGGGTGTTCCTGGGGGCGATTACCCGGGGTTATCCACAGGAAGAACGGCATCCTGTGGATAACTCTGTGGATAAGGTGGCGACCCAGTTGAGAAAGGGTCCATAACCTCTTATCAGGACACCCGCAAAGGTTGAACCAGGTAGCGGAAGGAGGGGTTCTCCCCCTCCTTGACCGGCACGTCGGTGAACACGGCGGGTTTGGTCGGCTCGGTGAAGTTGAGGTAGGCGGTGTCGGTCTCCACACCCGCCAGTCCGTCCATGAGGTAGTCGGGACGGAAGGCCAGCCGCAGGGGCTCGCCCTCGTAGCCGACCTCGATCGCCTCCACGGCCTGGGCGTCCTCGCCCGACCCCGCCTCCAGCACGACCTCGCCCTCGGAGAAGGCCAGCCGCAGCGGGGTGTTGCGGTCGGCGACCAGCGCCACGCGCTTGACCGCCTCCGCCAGCGGCGTCACGGCCACCTCGGCGCGCGCGGAGAACTCCTTGGGGAACCAGGCGGCGTACTTGACGAACTCGCTGTCGATCAGCCGGGTGGTGGTGCGGCGCTCACCGTTCTCGAAGCCGATCATGCCCTCGCCCGGCGAGAGGCTGACGCCCTCGCCGCCGCTGGCCGTGGACAGGGCGATGTCCACGTTGGACTTGGTGAGCAGCCCACGCACGGTGTCGCTCAGCGTGCGCGCCGGAACCAGGGCGGCCGCGTCCAGGCCCTGGTCCTCGGGGCTCCACCACAGTTCGCGCACGGCGATGCGGTAGCGGTCGGTGGCGACCAGGCTCAGGGTGTCGCCGCTGAAGTCGAGGTAGGCGCCGGTGAGCATGGGCAGGGTGTCGTCGCGGCTGGCCGCCGGGGCCACCTGGCGCACGGCCGCCGCGAAGGCGTCCGCGGCGACGGAGCCGATGCGTCCGGGCATGCCGGGCAGGGTGGGGTAGTCCTCCAGCGGCATGGTGATGAGGGTGAAGCGCGCGGCGCCGCCGACGACGCGCAGCTTGGGACCGTCGCTGTCGATGTGCACCGAGCCGGACGGCAGGTTGCGCACGATCTCGGCCAGGAGGCGGCCGGGGACGAGGGCGGCTCCGGACTCCTCGGAGAGGACGTCCACCGAGGCACGGGTGGAGACCTCGTAGTCGAATCCCGACAGGTGCAGGGAGGCGCCGTCCGGAGAGAGCTCCATGCGGATACCCGAGAGCACCGGGACGGCGGGCCGTGTGGGGAGGGCCCGGGCCGTCCAGGCGACCGCCTCGGCGAACGCGTCGCGGTCCACTCGAAGTTTCACGGTGAGGCCTCCTCGTAGGGCTGTCGTTGCCGACAACGTACCCCGTGGCGACGACAATGCGCCCTCCCTCCGGGCGGAACCTCGGGCGGGGTCCGACCAGGGAGAAGGCGCGGCGGGGCGCTGACCGGGCCCGGCCCGCGAGGGCCGGAGGCCGGGGACGGAACGTGGGCGAGACCGGGGAGGGTTCCGGCCGGGCGCTGAGCGCGAGCGGGCCCGGCCGGGAACGTGACGGCTGTGGCTCCAGTGTCGCTACTTTCGGTTGGGACGCAGGGTCCAGGTGATGCTCATGCGACCGGTGATGGTGCCGTCCTCGGTGCGCAGCTCGACGTTGACGGGGAACTCGGGGCGCCTGCCCTCGTCCAGCTCGGCGATGATCTCCTCGCGCGGGCGGCCCAAGACGGCCTCGGCGGTCAGGTCGCCCGTCGCGATCTTGAGGAAGTCGATCGTGGAGGTGGTCGGCAGGGGTACGGCGCGGTCGAGCTGGTCGCCGAAGGTGCCGATGATGATGGCGCCGGAGGCTGACTCGGCCAGGGTGAACATGGCGCCCGCGTGGGGGCCGCCGACGTGGTTGTGGTGGTCGGCGTTGTCGGGCAGGCGCATGACGGCGCGCCCGTGGTCCAGCTCGGTGAAGGTCAGGCCGAGGGTCCGGACGAAGGGGACCGCGGCCAGGAAACCGGCCTTGACCGCCTCCGCCGTCTCGGGGTTCATGTGTGCCATGGCCCCTATGTTACTGCCGAGTAACCTTAGCGCGCCACCCCGGGCGCCGACGGGTGGGAACGTGTTCCCGGGCGGGCCGCGCGGGCGGAGGAGTGTGGGCTACCATGACGTGGCGGGGAGTCGCTCCCCGCGGGGAGGGTTCGCATAGCGGCCGAGTGCAGTGCTCTTGAAAAGCACCAAGTCCTTGACGGGACTTCGTGGGTTCAAATCCCACACCCTCCGCAGAATCAGGGAGTTTCCCCAGGTGGGAGGCTTCCACGGAACACGGCGAAGGCCGATGGTCCGGGCCCGTAGCACATTCGTCGCACACGGCCCGGGGAGCCACCGGCCTTCGCCGTTCACCGGTCAGGTAGCGAGGCGGTCGAGTTCAGCAGCGGGTTCCTCGCCATACGCTGGCCCTCTGCTCGCCGGATTCCGTGCGGGAACCGCTCCCTCTTTACGCAGGCCGGACCTCGTGGCGCCGGTGCGCGTCCGCGCCAGACACCGATGACCTGTGTTTGGTCCACGGCTGTGTCGGTACGTCTGAGGGGAAGCGTCCGTATGCACACCCCCTTGTCGGCGACGGCCTGTTCGGCTATCTGCCGGGCCAGCGGCTGGACCAAACAACCCGGTCCGCACGCTCCCGGCCGTGACAGACGGCGTCAGCCCGTCCCGACGGCAACCACGGAAGGCCTGTATGAGAGCCATCTCGAACCACCCTCAGGAACGAATGACCTGGTGGCAGAGCATCAGCCCGTCCTTCACCGTGCTGGCAGGCATCTGCATCAGTATTTCCGCGCTGATGCGCGAAGACCGATTGTTCCTCGTCCTGGGCGTACTGGTCGCGGTGTCCGCAGCCGCCATCCAGGGCTACTGGCTGCTGCAGATGTACCGGCACCGGCGTCGCGGTCCCACGCAACCGTCCGAGGAGACATAGCCGTGCGCCACCACGCTGGCGTACCGTGCCCGGCCGGGGGCCTGACAGATCGGGGCAGGGTCGACCACCCCGCCTCGAACGCTCTCCCCCGCCCATGGGAGTCGGCATCAGCCCGCCCGATGGCAACTGCGAGGTGAACCGATGAGGTCTTTCTACCTGGGCTGGTTCTACCTGGTGTTGGGCTTGGCGTGGGCTGGCGCAGGTGTAGCGCGGTTCTGGTTGAAGGGGCCGATGGGGGTCCTGTGGTTCTACCCGGTCCCCGCCTTGGGCTTCTCGGCGATCGGGGTCGTGTTCTTCCGCCAGCACCGACGTGAGCGTTCCCAATCCACCTCCTCAGGCGAGAGGGCGCAGGACTCCGACCCGTAGTTGTTCGCTATAGCGATGCTCTCTGCTGCACGGGAGACGTACGGCGATGAATCCGAACGGACATTTCGTGAGATCAGGGCGGTGACAAGTCAGAAGCACCACTCGCCGAACAGCGCTCTACGGCAAAGCGGCACAGCGGAGGGCACACACGCAGGAGTGCACGTCGCCGCGAAGAAGGGACCCGCGTGCCCTGGGCCCCGTGGTCTCGAAGAGACATCAGGGCACGCGGGGGTCTGAGAGGCGCCGTGGGAAGGACCCTCAGAAGGGTTGCCAGTCCTGGGCTCGCTGCACGGTGTACACGGACAGGTTGTCCACCGTCGCCCCGCACACCGCCCGGCGTTCGAACTCCACCAACGCGGCGGCCACCAGCGACACGTCATGGCGGGCGGCCGACTCGGGGGCCGAGAGCACCGGGGGCACGACCCGGCGGACGTGGTTGCACGCCGCCCCGCCCGCGTCGTGGCAGAGCCCGACGACGTAGGTCAGCCGCAGACGCCGCAGCGCGAGGGACGCGGGCAGCACGCACCGGTACCGCTCCACCAGCGGGGTTCCGTCCGGGCCGGTGGAGAGGGCTTCGTAGGTGATGGAGTCCCAGTCCTCGGAGGAGATGCGCACCCGCACGCCCTGTTCCCGTGCCCAGGCGGTCAGGGTCTCCCGGTCGGCGATCGGAGCGGAGGGTTCGGTGGTCATCGCCGCACCGCCCCGACCGCGATGGCCGTGCGCACCAGGTCACGCAACTCGGCCATGTCGTCGAGGGCGGGAGTCGAACGCGCGATCTGCACCAGCAGATTGATCCCCCGCCGGTCCCGTTCGGCCCGCTGTGCGCGGCGCCGGTGCTCCAGGTGGGTGTAGGGGCCGCGTTGGAGGGAGTAGGCGCGGGGGTCGCCCGTGTCCATCACGATGGGGTCCGGTGCGGGCCACAGCTCCGACCGCGCGGGTGCGGGCAGGTAGTAGGCCCGGGGGCCGGTGCGGTGGTGCCTGCCGTGTCGTTTCGGTCGAATCAGAGTCACCCAAGCCCGAATCAGGGCGATAAGGTCGCTCACGTCAGCCTGCTTTCCTCAGGTTGGCCGCGCCCCCGGATGCCTAGCCCGCGTCGCGGGGGTCGGTTGTCTGTGGTCGGTTGCTCCGGTGACCGGTAGCCATCCGGCAGGAGCGTTCTCCGCCCTTGTGGGTCAGGAGTCCGTACCGGTCCCCCGGCACGCGGTGCACGCCACGACGCGTGTCGCCGGTTCCCGTGTGGTCGAGGAGCGCAGCACTACCAAGCGCCGAGAGCGGACGGTTTTGCGTCCGCGTCCACGACAGGACCTGCACCGCTTCGGTTCAGAGACGGCGGCATCCACCAAGCACGCTCCAGGGGGACATGTGGCGCGCCGCTTCACCAGGTGGCCAGTGCGCCGCTCACGCCAACGGACTACAGAACACCCCTATACATGAGACCGTCACATGCACTCATGTATATGGGTTGTGAGATTAGGTTGCCTCACTCATGTACATGAGTCAACCCTGTGGAGCACAGAAGCTTGCCCGAGGAGGCAGGGAACGGGTGCCTCAGTCCGTGGCGGGGATGCGGTAGTCGAGCACGAACTGGTCGGCGGCCATGATCGTGTCGCACACCTCCACCACACGGCCGACCGTCGTCACGGCGTTGCGCGTCAGATGGATGATCGCGGAGCCGGGACTCAGACTCAGGGCACTCGCCTCCTGCTTGGTGGCCAGACGCGCCCGCACGGTCTCGGTGTACTCCACGAACTCGTGCCCGTGTTCCTCCAGACGAGCGTAGATGCCACCGCCGCCGGGGTTCTCCTCGAAGAGTTCGGGGATGTCCCGCGCCACGTCCCACGGCAGATAGGAAGTCGCTTCCTCGGTGGGGGTGCCGTCGCTGAAGTAGAGGCGACGGCGGGCAAGCACCTTGTCGCCCTCGTCCACGCCCAGGCGCTCAGCGATCTCGGCGGGAGCGGGAACGGGCCCGATGGAGAGGACCTGAACGGTGGGCTTGACCCCGGCCTGTTCGGTCTCGGCGATGTAGGCCGCCTTGCCCGCACGGCGGTGTGAGCGCCGGAAGCGGTCAGAGGACTTGCGGGTGACCGGGGGCCGGGACTTCACGAAGGAGCCCTTGCCCTGGTACGTCTCCACCAAGCCGGTCGTGCGGAGCTGGGCCACGGCCTTGCGAACCGTGCCCGAAGAGACGCCGTAGCGCTCCATCAGCGCGGTCTCACTGGGGATCTCCTCGGCGGGAGCCAGCCGCCCGGCTCTGATCTGCTCTTCGATGTCGTCCGCGATCTGGAGGTACCGGGGCTTCGCCGACCGCGCCCCTACAGTGCTCGCCATAGTCCTTCTGTTCCTCCTATGCTCCTGCACATGAGTAACAGCACCGGAGACAAGCCGTCAACGCCGCTGCACTCCGTGTCCGTAGCGGGAGCCGTCATCCGCGAGGACGGGCGGATGCTGGTGATCAAGCGCAGGGACAACGGCAACTGGGAACCGCCCGGCGGAGTACTGGAGCTGGACGAGACCCCAGAAGAGGGCGTAGTCCGCGAGGTCCTAGAGGAGACCGGCATCCACGTCGAGGTGGAACAGCTCACGGGCGTCTACAAGAACATGGCCCGCGGAATCGTGGCCCTAGTCTTCCGTTGCAAACCAACTGGAGGCATCGAGCTTCCAACTTCAGAGTCCACGGCAGTTGAATGGATCACAGAAAAAGAGGCGTCAGAACGAATGACGGAAGCGTACGCCATCCGCCTATTAGACGCAAATAAAATCCATGAAACCCATGTCAGATTCCACAATGGAAAAAATCTAAACGCGCGATAAAAGAATCACAATGCCAGAGGTGGGCCTAGTCAACTGAATAAATTTCAGAATCGGAAATCCATCTCGCAAAAACACTAAAAGAAGAAAGGTACTCCATTGCCTCCTGCTCTCCCCAGTTTGTGAATTCCTTATGTGAGGCGGGATTCCTGATAGCCCTAAAGCAGCCAACACCATAGAATTTAACCCCCTCCTGGAGACTTCTCCAGGTAGGATCACTGCGATCACCAGGCATCCACAACCTAGGCTTTCCTGTCTCAGCTGGCTTTATATCGAATACCTGCATAACCAGATCTGACTCTGCTATATCATTTCTCCCAGACTTCTGTTGTATCCTCGCATTTATTGAACGCGCTGCAGCGTTGACAGCCTCCTGATAAGCCGAAGCGAGCCAGAGCTGCTCGGCCGACCTCCAAACCCAATCATGCAATTTTCCAGCAATAGCAACCGGACCATCCGGAGCTAGCGCCGATTCCATCTCTTCAAAGTTTGCACATATTCCATGAACCCTGAGCGCCTGGTCTCGAAGATCTCTCCAGTAATCCTGAGTTCTACTATATTTAGCCCTCTCGATTGACCTTATTCCGCAAGCCTCGACTATTCTGTGAACCACTATTTCATGATTGATAAGCTTTATCTCTGCGATTCTCCATATTGCGCCTTCATAGTCCAATAAAGTATCGTCGACTATGTCATTTGCTTCGTCGATAAATTGCCCAAGACAGCGAGCCATCCATCGATAATCCAAAATCACATCTCTTTTCATTGCCGAGTCGGACTGTATGGGATCAAGGCGACGGCGCAAGCGCCGTCGCAGCGGTCTGCGGCCGCCGCTCGGGCTGCGGGCTGCCGCCCGGTCCCGAGCGCGCCCGCAGACCGCACACCAGAGGACTTCTCTCGGACAGGCCCGACAGAGCAGGGGCCAGAACTGACCGAGTCAGGCCATCGTGCCCGATGACCTGCGTATATGTCAGAGCTTTTGGTCCCGAAACGGACGGATGTGCTCACCTGTCCCGAGGCACCCGTCAGCGGGCTACGACCGTCTTGGGGGACCGACTCCAGCGCTGACGGGCACCTCGGCCCGAAAACGTGGTACTTGGTTCCATATGGTTGCTGTAGTCGTGGTTGAGGTGAGCAAAATGAACACGGCCCAGCCCACGCACGCTAGGCCGACCAAGCCCCAAGGAACGAACGTCTGTGCCCGCTAGGGCCACAGCAGCCCACCCCGTCGCATCGCACATTCATCGCACATGGCTCCGGGAAGGGACCGGAAGCGCTGGGAAGCCCTCGGAACATCCGCGCAGGTCACAAGGTGATTCGTGGGTTTGTCGACAGGTCGCCAAGCCCCCTCGGTACAACGAGACTTCGTGGGTTCAAATCCCACACCCTCCGCAGTGACGAGGGTCGGGGTGGGCCCACTCGGTGGAAGGACGGAGCTGGGGCGGTGACTTTCATCGGACCGGCATCTATCAAAGGATAGGGATGGAAACTTTGATAGATAGGCGATCCGTTCAAGGATTCCTCCGACCGGAACGGACACCAAGGCCACGGACGGCGGCATGGGACAGCCAGGGATGACGCGAAACGCTGCATGCCGCGTCCCAGCGGCCCCGACATGTTCTTGACAGCCTGTTCGGTCAGCTCAGGTGACAATGGTTGCGCGAAGCGTTCGGCACGGGTGGCCTCACACGTAGGCGTCGGCATCACCCCCGAGAACCAGAGGTGCCATGAAAGCCCTGTCCGGCCTGACGAACCTCATCAGCACGACCTTGCTGGGCATGCTCACAGCGGCGAACGTGGTCCAGGGCCATCTTCTGCTGGCGGTGTTGACGGGCGTGGCGGCGGTCTGCACCGCCATCGCGAGCGTCCGTTGGTACCGGCGGGCGTACCGGGAGCAGGTCGTCCGCAACAACGAGGGCACAGACCATTCCGCCACACCCTCCCCGGAATGACGTCCGCCGCCGTGGCCACGCACCTGCGTACCAGCCGATTCGTCGTTTTGTCGACAGGTGGTTAAGGCCCTCGGTACAGCAGGGTTTCGTGGGTTCGTATCCCATAACCCGCAGAACCGAGGGCCCTCGCCCATCCCTTCTGTCAGTCTTCCGAGAAGTCCTCGTCGGCCGCAGGTGCTTCTCTTCGGGCCCGGCAGTCAGCTGTCGCGGCCACCTGCCGTGCGCCACGGCTCGGGCAGCGGCCCGCCCGCGCGCAGGTGTGCGTCCAGCAGCGACAGCAGCCGGTCGGCCTCATGCAGCGCCGCATAGGCCTCACCTGCGTGGCGCGGTCGCGTCCGCAGTGCCTCGGACAAGGCGTCGTACAGGTCCGTGGCGGTGTCCGGTCCGGGTGCGGATTCGAGGAAGCCCGGCGGAGTCGGCGTGCTCACGAGACCGCCCCCAGACCCGTCAGGAGGTCCCCCACCGGCTGACGCCGCGCCTCGTGGGCCAGGTAGTAGCCCCGCACGAAGGCCTCCGGCGGATCGACCGGGGGCAGCGGCTCACGCCGGGTGCCGTCGGGAGCTGGGCGCGGAGCGGGGACCGGAGCAGGGACCGGAGGGAGAGGAGCCGGTGCGCTCGCGACCGTGCCGGGATCGACGGCGTAGCGGCGCACCCGGGAGGCGCGGCGCCTGCGGGCCTCGGCCCGTACTTCCCGGGCGAGGACGCGCGGCGCTGCATGGAGCCCCCGCGCCGGGCGGAGGCAACGAAGGAGGACGGCCACCAGGGCCGTTACGATGTGCACTTGTCTGCCTGCTTTCACCAGGTGGACTGGGCCCGGGGTGTTCGCCGCACCACCGGGCCGCCTCATGTCAATTACCGATAATAGACCAGTTCAGCTATAGCACGCTAGGCATGCCAGCATTGCTAGGTGTTCTGAGGATGCCTAGCGTCCCTGACATGGAATGGCGTGAGGGTCTGCCCAGGTGGGTGCAGATAGCGGACGAGCTGGAGAGACGCATCCGAGAGGGCGAGTACCCGCCCGGGAGTCGCGTCCCGTCGGTGCTCAAGCTCATGGACGAGTTCCAGGTGGCCTCCGCGACGGCGCAGAAGGCGCTCTCCGGGCTGCGCGACCGAGGGCTGACGCGTACCGAACCGGGGATCGGGTCCACCGTCCGGGAGTCCCCACGGCATGCGACCTGAGCGGCCGCGCCCATGGTTCCTGATCCTCAGCATCGCCCTCGTCGCGTGCAGCGCCGCGTGGATCGCGCTGGGCCCTGACCTGGGCGGCTGGCTGACCTTCCTCGCCTGGGACGTCCTCATCACCTGGCTGGTCTGTCTGGGGATCGCCGTCCGCGACCACACCAGGCCGAGGAAACCCCACTGCGGACAGTGACCGGCGCCCAACCGCTCCGATGACGTGTCGACATGTCGCCGCATCGTTGCGGTCCCGGTGGCAGGATGCAAGCCATGATCGGACGACTGCACACCATCGCCCTGGACTGCCCCGACCCCGGCGCGCTCGCGGACTTCTACGCCGAGCTGCTCGGACTCCCCGTCACCAAGCGCGAGGACCACTGGGTGGTGGTCGGGGAGGCCTGGCCGCGGCTCGCCTTCCAGCACGCGCCCGACCACAGGCCCCCGGCGTGGCCGGACCCCGCGCGGCCCCAGCAGGCGCACCTCGACGTCTGGGTGGAGGACATCGACGCGGCCGAGGAGCGCGTGCTGGCGCTTGGGGCGCGCAGGCTCGCGGTCGCCGAGGACGACCCCCGTAACCTGTTCCGGGTCTACGCCGACCCCGCCGGGCACCCCTTCTGCCTGGAGTACGCCGCCAAAGACGCCTGAACCCGCCCGGGGGCGCCCGGACGGGCGTCCCCGGCTACTCCTCCTCGGCGTGGTGCGGAAGGATCACCACCGGAATCTCGGAGTGGTGCAGCACCCCCTGGCTGACCGAGCCCAGGAGCAGCCCGCGCACGCTCCCCCGGCCACGGGAGCCCACCACGATCGCGTCGGCGCCCTCGGCGGCCCCCATCAGCGCGTTGACCGGGCTGTCCTGGGTGCGCACCACACTGACCCCGAAGTCGAGGTCCTCGCGCCGCCTGCCGGTGACGTCGAGCAGCATCTCTCCCACCAGCTCCTCGGACTTGCGGTCGAACAGCTTCTCCTGGGGCTCGTAGCCCATGGCGGTCATCGCCATCGGATCGTAGGGGTAGGGCACCTCCCAGCTGTTGACCACGACGAGCTCGCCGCCGCTCTCCCGCACCAGGTCCACGGCCAGGCGCAGCGCCCGGCGGGCGTTCCTGGAACCGTCCACGCCGACCACCACCCGGCCGAGCGAGGTCGTCGCGGGGCTGCCCCCGTGCGAGGGCACCACCACGACCGGGCACGCCGCCTGGGCGGCCACGCGGATGCTCACCGAGCCCACGAACACCGACGCGAACGTGCCCAGGCCCCGCGTGCCGAGCACGAGCAGGTCGTGCGCCCGGCTGTGGCTCAGCAGCGCCAGCGGCGGCTCCTCCAGGGCGGTCTCGGTCTCCACCGTCACCGACGGCCGGACACGGCGCACGTGCTCCGCGGCCTTGGTCAGCACCTCGTCGGCCTGGTCCGAGATCTCCGCGGTGGGATCGAAGCGGGCGGGCACGGACCCGGCCGACACGATCAGCGGCATTCCCAGCGCGTGGACGGCTCGGAGCAGCACGCCCCTGCGGTCCGCCTCGGCGGCCGCCCACTCCAGCGCCGCCCGTGAGTGGTCGGAGCCGTCGACGCCGACCACGACCCTGGGCGAGTGCTCCTCGTTGCTTGGCATGGTTTCCCCCTTGGTAACGCTGTCCATCATCGCCGGGAAGGACGGCCGTTCCCGGGAGCGGCACGGACCCCCGTCGGTCCACCCGTTCCCCTCAGATCGTCCCCGGACCACCGTTCTCCCTGCTGAGCCGCCCTTCCCCCTCCGGCCGCTCCTCCGGTCGTCGGTCCCTCCCCGGCGGTCACTCGTCCCCCGACCGCGGCGGCAGGACGGCCACGGGCACCGGGGCGTGTTGCAGCACCCCCTGGCTGACCGAGCCCATCACCAGCCCGCGCACGCCCCCGCGTCCGCGCGACCCCACCACCAGCAGGTCCGCGTCCCGCCCCGCCTCCAAAAGGGCGTCCACGGGGTTGGCCTGCGTCCGGATCGCACTGATCTCCAGGTGCTCGGTCCGGTCGTCGACCACCTCCGCGAGCAGGCCAGCGACCACCTCCTCAGACTGGCGGTCGAGCATCTCCTCGTGCAGGGCCCGGGTGTCGGCGGCCAGCGACTCGGTGTCCGCGGGCAGCGGCACCTCCCAGCTGTTGACCACCACGACCTCCGAGCCGCTCACCAGTGCCTCATGGAGGGCGAAACACAGCGCGCGGCGGGAGGACTCGGACCCGTCCACACCCACCGCGACGCGGCCGCGTCGCGGCGGCGGCTTCTCCCGGTTGGGGACGACCACCACGGGACAGGGCGCGTGGGAGGAGGCGCGCACGCTGATCGAGCCCAGCATGATCGCCCGGACCCCGCCCAGTCCCCTCGAACCCACCACGACGACGTCCTCGGGCAGGGCGTCGTTGAGCAGGACCGCGGGCGCGTCCTCCGGTGCCAGGACGGTCGCCACGTCCAGCCCGGGCCGGGCGCGGTGCGCGTACGCGGCGCCCGCGGTGAGCAGGTCGTGCCCGGCCTCCCGCTGGTCCTCGACGGCCACGCGTCCGGCCGCCCCGTAGGCGCCGATCACCACCGGCATCCCGAGGCCGTGCACGATCCGCAGCTGCGTGCCGCGCCTGGCCGCCTCCTCGGTCGCCCAGACCAGGGCGGCGTGGGAGGCGGGTGTGCCGTCCACACCGACCACGACCGCGGGCGGACGTTCCTGTGCGTTCATCCCCAACCCCTTCCCCCTTGTCCTTCCCCTGTCCGAAAGCGGGCCCCGGAAAACAGGGAGGAGTCAAGGAGGGGCCGTCCGCGCGCCGCCCGCGGCCGCCTCACCTCTGCCAGGCGAACGCCTCCCCGACCGACGCGGCCAACTGGAGGTAGGCGTCCCGCGTGGCGGGGGCGAGCCGTTCGAGGTCCACCTCAGCGCCCTCCTCCAGGTGCCCGTCCCAGGGCACCCGCACCACGTCGCGGCACCGCCCGGCGAAGTGCTCCTCCAGCCGGTTCAGGTCCACGCTGCTCTTGCTGTCGGAGCGCACCATCGACAGCACCACCACGGCGCTGCGGACGAGGGCGCCGTGGCCGTGCGCCTCCAGCCAGTCCAGGGTGGCGCTGGCGCTGCGGGCACCGTCCACGGACGCCGAGCTGACCAGGACCACCTGGTCGGCCAGTCCCAGCACCCCGCGCATAGCCGAGTGCAGCAGGCCGGTGCCGCAGTCGGTGATGCAGATGGAGTAGAAGTGCTCGACGATCCGTGAGACCTCCCGGTAGTCGGCGTCGCTGAAGGCCTCGGAGACCGCCGGGTCACGGTCGGAGGCCAGGATCTCCAGCCTGCTGGGCGCCTGCGAGGTGAACCCGCGGATGTCGGCGTAGCGCGACACGAGATGGCGCTCGTTGAGCAGGTCTCGGATGGTCGCGGCGGTCTCCAGCCGCACCTTGTCGGACAACGTGCCGCGGTCGGGGTTGGCGTCCACCGCGAGCACCCGGTCGCCGCGCAGGGAGGCCAGCGTCGCGCCGAGGGCGACCGTGGTGGTCGTCTTGCCGACCCCGCCCTTGAGGCTGAGCACGGCCACCCGGTGGTGCCCGGTCGCCACGGGCGTGCTCGCGCGGGCCACCAACTCACGCTGGCGCAGCACCTTGGCCGACTCCCCCGGGTTGACCAGGCCCAGGGTGGCGGCGTGCACGGCCCGGCGCCACCCGCCGCTGGGGCCGTGGCGCCGGTTGCGCACGAGGGTGGCCGCGTTGAGCGCGTCGGAGGTCTGCCGCTCCTGTTCGGGGCGGCGCTGGGCCGGTGAACCCGGGGGAGCGGGCGGGGCAGACGGCGGGGCAGGCTGCGGCGCGAGGTCGGCCCGGGGCCCGGTGAGCGCGGACGGCGGCTCGGGAGCTCGGGGCGGTGCCGGACGGACGGGTTGGCCCGATGGAGGCATGGACCGGAAGGGACCGGGGTCCTCGTCCAGCCACGCGCCCAAACCCGTGTCACGTCCCGTGTCCTGTGCGGACCGGGGAGCGGGGCCCGGGGCGGGCCCGTTCCCCTGTCCACGGACGGGGCTCGAAACGGGCCCCTGACCAGGGCCTGGACCGGTTCCCTGAACGGAGCGCGGACCGGGCCCCTGGAGAGGACCTGGACCCTGAACGGAGCGCTGACCCGATCCCGTCTCCGGCCCCGCCGGAACCGGCCCCGTGGCCCGCGGTCCGCCCCGGGCGTCGTCGCGCTCCGTCTCCAGGGGAGGCAGCTGCTCGGGTTCGGGCACGTCGGAGTCGCGGCGCGGCCTGCGGGGCGCCAGAGGGTCCTCCCCGCCCGGCCGGGTGGGACGCTGGAGGCGCTGCCGCTGCGGGCGCTGCGGGTGTCTGCGTGCGGCTCCCGGCAGCAGGCGGAGCGTGCCGTCCTCCTCGCCGTCGTCGCCGTCGTCGCCGTCGGCGGCGTCTTCCGCAGCGGCGGCGGAAGCCCCTGAGCCCGCGAGGAACTCCGAGGGCCCGGAGGCGCCGGAGGGCCGTGGGGACAGCAGCGGCTTGGATCCCGCGGAAGACCCAGGAATGCCGGAGTCCTCAGATACCTCGGGAGAGCCGAAAATCCCAGGAGCCCCATAAACCCCAGAAGAAGCTAAGGGAATCTCGGCCTCAGGCTCCTCCAGAACCCCCTCCGGCTCGGGGACAGCAGAAACCCCAGGAGGCTCAAAAGCACCAGAGGACGTCCGCTCCGGTTCCCCCCCGAACTTCTCCGCCCCACCCGCATCATCCGCCGGAGGCGGCGTCTGGTGCCCCGCTCCCAGCAGCGACGTGTCCTCGGGCAGCCGGGCGTAGGGCGGCGGAGGCGGCGCCTCGCCCTCGAAGCCGCCGAACCACTGGTCGTGGGGTGAGGGCTCGTGCGCGGTCGGCCCCGGCGCGGCGGCGTCCGGGTCGTACTCCTCCGGGTCACCCGCCGAGCGGTCCGGTTCGACGTGCTCCCCGGCCTCGGGTCCGGGGCCCGCCTCAGAGCTTCGACCCGACCCGTTGTGTTCCTGGTGTGCCACCGGAGTTCTCCTGCTTGAAGGGGGCTTGCTGTGGAGGGAGGGGTACCCCAGCGGGGAAGAGACGGGATCCGCTCCCGGGATCACTCTTACCCGCCCGGCCCCACCGAAGCATCCTCACGAGCAGGTGAACAGAGGAATCCGTTGCCTGCCGTGGAACCTCCCCGGGTACTGTCTGGCTCATGCACGCGATCCGTATCAGCGAACCGGGCGGACCCGAGGTCCTGGCCTGGACCGAGGTTCCCGATCCCGTCCCCGGCGAGGGGGAGGTCCTGGTGGACGTGGCCGCGAGCGCGGCCAACCGGGCCGACGTCTCCCAGCGCCAGGGCAACTACCCGCCGCCGCCCGGCGCCTCCGAGTACCCCGGGCTGGAGTGCTCGGGCACCGTCGCCGCGCTCGGCCCCGGCACCGAGGACTCGGGCTGGTCCGTGGGTGACCACGTGTGCGCCCTGCTGTCCGGGGGCGGCTACGCCGAGAAGGTCGCCGTCCCGGTGGGCCAGCTGCTGCCGATCCCCGCGGGCGTGGACCTCGTGGAGGCCGCCGCGCTGCCCGAGGTGGCCTCCACCGTGTGGTCCAACCTGGTGATGGTCGGCGGCCTGCGCGCCGGGGAGACCGTCCTGGTCCACGGCGGCGGCAGCGGCATCGGCACCTTCGCGGTCCAGTTCGCCCGCGCCCTGGGCGCCCGGGTGGCGGTCACGGCGGGCAGCCGGGAGAAGCTGGAGCGCTGCCGCGAACTGGGCGCGGAGATCCTGATCAACTACAAGGAGGAGGACTTCACCGAACGCGTGCGCGAGGCGGGCGGCGCCGACCTCGTCCTCGACATCATGGGCGGCTCCTACCTGGACGCCAACCTGCGTTCGCTGGCCACGAACGGCCGCCTGGTGATCATCGCGCTGATGGGCGGACGCCGCGCCGAGGCCGACCTGGGGCGTATGCTCGCCAAGAGGCTCTCCGTCCACGCGACGACCCTGCGTTCCCGCCCCCTGGAGGAGAAGGCTGCCATCGTCTCGGGAGTACTCGAGCAGGTGTGGCCGTTGGTAGAACAGGGAGTCGTCCGCCCCGTCATCGACCGCTCGGTCCCGATGCGGAACGCGGCGGAGGCGCACCGCGTCATGGAAACGAGCGCGCACACCGGAAAGATCCTTCTTCCCCGTTGACAGCGTGCCGGTGACATCCACGTAAGGGGACTGATGAGCAGCGCAGAGAACCCGGAGGAGCAGGCTCGGATCCTGGTCATGGGAACCGACCGCGACGGGGACGGCGAGGAGGGCGCGGAGGAGCCGCGCACCCTCGCCGACATGGTGGAGCAGCCCGCCAAGGTGATGCGGATCGGCAGCATGATCCGGCAGCTCCTGGACGAGGTCAAGGCCGCTCCGCTGGACGAGGCGAGCCGGGCCAGGCTCAAGGAGATCCACACCTCGTCCATCAAGGAGCTGGAGGACGGTCTGGCCCCCGAGCTGATCGAGGAGCTGGAGCGGCTGACCCTGCCGTTCGCGGAGGGCGCGGCCCCCAGCGACGCCGAGCTGCGCATCGCGCAGGCACAGCTGGTGGGCTGGCTGGAGGGGCTGTTCCACGGCATCCAGACCACCCTGTTCGCCCAGCAGATGGCGGCCCGCGCCCAGCTGGAGAACATGCGCAAGGCCCTGCCGCCCGGCATGGCGGGTCTACAGGCCCAGGGGCCGGGCGCTCCCGGCGGCCTGGACGAGGAGCCGCACGGCTCCGGTCCGTACCTGTAACCGGTCCGTACCTGTAACAACGAGCGCGGAGCCCGCCCCCGGCCGGGGGCGGGCTCCGCGCGTACCGGTGCCGGGTTCTGCGGCTCGACGGCCGTGAGGACGGGCCCGCTGGTTCCGGGTGTCCGCTGCCGGACCCCGGGTGCTACCTGCCCCTGGCGACCGGCTCCAGGACGTCGCGGCCCAGGTAGGGGCGCAGCGCCTCGGGAACCACCACGGAGCCGTCCTCGCGCTGGTGGTTCTCCAGGATGGCGACGATCCAGCGGGTGGTGGCCAGCGTGCCGTTCAGGGTGGCGGCGAAGCGGGGCTTGCCGTCCTCGCCCCGGAACCGCACGTTGAGGCGGCGGGCCTGGAAGTCGGTGCAGTTGGAGGTGGAGGTCAGCTCCCGGTAGGTCTCCTGGGTGGGGACCCACGCCTCGCAGTCGTACTTGCGGGCGGCGCTGGTGCCCAGGTCGCCGCCGGCGATGTCCACCACGCGGTAGGGCAGCTCCAGCTTGTCCAGCATCTCCCGCTCCCAGGCGAGGAGCCGCTTGTGCTCCTCGTGCGCCCGGTCCGGGTGGGTGTAGACGAACATCTCCACCTTCTGGAACTGGTGGACGCGGATGATGCCGCGGGTGTCCTTGCCGTAGGAGCCCGCCTCGCGGCGGAAGCACGGCGACCAGCCGATGTAGCGGTTGGGCAGGGCGTCGGCGGACAGGATCTCCCCCGAGTGGTACCCGGCCAGCGGCACCTCGGAGGTGCCCACGAGGTAGAGGTCGTCGGCGGGCAGGTGGTAGACCTCGTCGGCGTGCGAGCCGAGGAACCCGGTGCCCTCCATGGTCTCGGGCCGGACCAGCACCGGCGGGATCATCGGTGTGAAGCCCGCCTGGACGGCCTGGTTCATGGCCATGTTGAGCAGCGCCAGCTCCAGCTGGGCGCCCACGCCGGTGAGGAAGTAGAACCGGGCCCCGGAGACCTTGGCGCCCCGCTCCATGTCGATGGCGCCGAGCATCTCGCCCAGTTCCAGGTGGTCGCGCGGGGTGAAGTCGAACGAGCGCGGGGCGCCGACGGTCTCCAGGACCCTGAAGTCGTCCACGCCACCCTCGGGCGCGCCCTCCTCCACGAGGTTGGGCACACCGGACAGGAGGGCGTCCAGCTCGTCGGCGAGACGACCGGCCTCGGCCTCGGCCTCCTTGACCTCGGCGGCCAGCGCCTTGGCGCGGGTCAGGAGTTCCTCGCGCTCCTCCGGGGATGCCTTGGAGACGGACCTGCCCACGCTCTTCTGCTCGGCGCGCAGGGTCTCGAACCGGGACAGCGCGGAGCGGCGGTCGGCGTCGAGCCCGAGCAGGCGGTCGGCGACGGAGGGGTCCTCCCCCCGGGCCCGCTGCGAGGCGCGGAGTCGTTCGGGGTCTTCTCGAAGAGCGCGAAGGTCGATCACGTCTTGCAGGTTACCGCCCGGGCCCCATCCTCCCGACATCTTTTCCACAACCGCGTCATGGAGGCCCGGTGACCTCGTCCTTCCTGTGACAGACCCAGGAGGGGGACGACCGTGAAGCCGTTGAACGAGATGACCGCCGAGGAGCTCACCCGCGTGCTGGAGGTGCTGGAGGCGACGCGTCCTGAGGACTTCGCGCTGAGGCTGGCGCTGTGCCTGGAGCTGGACCGCGCCGACGCGGGGGAGGAGGTCCGCTCGGGCGGCCCGATGGAGGCGGCCCGGGTCTGAGAACCGGGGAACCGCCGGACTCGGGGAGGGGAGCGGGACGGTGGCCCCGGCGGACGAGGGGGGCGGGCGGCCAGCGGTCGGGGCCGCCCGCGGACGCCGGGGCCGCGGAGAGAAGAGGAACCGTTCCCGGAGCCGGAGCCGGGGTCGGAGGCGGGATCGGCCTCAGTCGATCTGACCGGCGCGGACGCGCGCCAGCCACTGCTCGGCCTCGGCGAAGTCGGCGTCGGTGGTCGGTCGGGGCCGCAGCAGTGGATCGTTCTCGGCGGCCCGGCCGCTGCGCGGATAGCTGCCCAGGAAGCGCACGTCCCGGCACACCCGCCGGATGCCCATGAGCGCCTCGCCGACCCGTGCCTCGGCCACGTGCCCCTCGGCGTCGATGCAGAAGCAGTAGCTGCCGAGCCGGTCACCTGTGGGGCGCGACTCCAGCCGGGTGAGGTTGACCCCGCGCACGGCGAACTGGTTGAGCACCTCGATCAGGGCGCCGGGGTGGTCGTCGGCGATGAAGGCGACGAGCGAGGTCAGGTCGGCTCCGGTGGGCGCGGGCAGGACGCCGGGCCGGGAGAGGTAGATGAAGCGGGTGGCGGCGTCGGAGCGGTCGCCGATACCGGATGCCAGGGCGTGCAGTCCGTAGCGCTCTCCGGCGATCACGGCGCAGATGGCCGCGTCGTAGGGCGCGCCGGGCTCGGAGACGGCGCGCGCGGCGGCGGCCGTGGAGGAGACGGTGTGCGTGTCCGCGTCGGGCAGGTTGCGGGCGAGCCAGCCCCGGCACTGGGCGAGGGCGTGGGGGTGGGTGGCCACCCGCTTGACGTCCTCCAGCACCGTCCCGCCCCGCGCGAACAGGGCGAACTCGACGGGGACCGCGGTCTCACCGGTGACGAGGAGCGGATCGCCGTTGACGAGTTCGGCGATGGTGGCGCTGACGCCGCCCTCGACCGAGTTCTCCAGGGGGACGACGCCGCCGTCGACCGCGCCGGAGCGGACCGCGTCGAAGACCGCCGCGACCCCCTCGCAGGGGACGCGGGCCCCGTCGGGCGCGTCCGGGCGCAGGTCGCGCAGTGCGGCTTCGGTGAAGGTGCCCTCGGGGCCGAGGTAGGCGTAGCGGTTGGGCATAACACCAGGCTATACGGACCGGTGCTCCGGGTGCGGCGGTTCGGGACGCGACGCGGGCCCGGTGCCGGGGCCGGGGCCGGGTGGCTTCGGTGCGGTCACCCGCGCGCCTCCGACGCGGGGTCGTCCGCCGCCCGGGCGCCGTTCCCGCCGGTCTTCTCGCCGGCCGGGTCCCCTCGACGCGGCTCGGCTGCCGTCGCGGTCCCGGTGGCGGAGGCTCCCGTGCTCCCCGCCGCGGTGGCGGAGGCCCCCGACCGCACGGTGACGTTGGCTGAGACGGTCGGCCTCGCCGCTCCGACTCCCGACCGCACGGCCTCGACGGGGGCCCGGCGGTCGGCGCCGACGCGTCCGATCGTCCTGCGGATGACGGAGACGAGGCCGCGGGGTTCGCGCTCCTCCCGGTCGTCGCCCGTGGCAGCTGAGTCGGCCGACGCTGCCGAGACGGTCCCGGATGGCGGGGCGGTCCGGGCTGGCGGGGCTGCTGAGGCGGCCTCCGGGCCATTTCGGTCGTCGCCCGTGGCGAACGCGGCAGCGGAGGAAGCCTGAGCTGGTGGAGCTGAAGTAGCTCCGGTGGCCGTCGCGATCGCCTGTCCGCCCGCGACGGACGGGGCGGGCGAGGCTGGCGTGACCCCAGAATCCTCTCGGTCATCATCCGCGCCAGACACGGTCGCGGAGGCCTTCCGTGCTGACGGGCCCGCGTGAGCCGCTTCCACGTCCTGTCGGGCCGCGTCCGTGCGGGTCGGGGCCGCCGGGGCGGCCTTGCGCCGCTTCCGCTCCGCGCCCTCCTCAACGGCCTCCACGGCATCGGTCTCGACGTCGCTCCCGGCGTCGGCCTCCGCGTCCTCACGCGCGCCGCGCTCCTCGTCCCGTCCGGCCGAGAACCCGGACTCGTCCCGGGCCGCGGGCGGAGGCACCGGCTGGACACCGGCGGAGGACACCGCCCGCGTCGGGGGACTCCCCGCGGCGGCGCCGACGCCCTCCCCCAGGCGGGCCGACCGGACGACCCGGTACTCCTCCGGGCTGAGCAGGGTGTCGCAGTCCCCGCCCACCACCGCCTTGGCGTAGGTGCGCGACTCGGTGCGCCCGTTGATGGAGGTGACGACGACGCCGTCACCCTCGCTGTTGAGCAGCGCCAGGGAGAAGGAGCGGGCGCCCGACATCTCCTCCAGGGCGTCGTAGTGGAGCACCGCCACGTCGCGCACGGCGAACGGGTCCACGCCCGAGGCGCTGACCGCGGTCGCCCGCTGGGCGAGTGCCTGGGACTCGCTGCTGATCACACGGGTCCTGGACAGCGCGTGCCAGCCGAGGGCGAGCGCACCCAGTCCCGAGAGCATTCCCGTCAAAGCCAGGATCGTAGTGAACACGGAGCGAGCGTATAGCTACACACTGCACTCATGGGGTTACTTCGGGCGGTTTCTCCAAGTCATGTGCCCGATTTTGCGGGACAGTTGCCGTCCCGACGTGCGCGTGCGCTCACGGATCCGACCCCATCCCCGCCGCACGGTGGGCCGCAGTTCGCGCACCGCCAGCGCCCGGGCCACGTCCGCGAACTGGTGGGCCCGGTGCAGCTGCGCGCGCAGGTCGGTGCCGGTGGCCCGGTGCTCCAGGGGCACCTCCACCTCCAGCACCCGGTATCCCGCCCTCAGCACGTCGATGGTCAGGCCGGTCTCCACGCCGAAACCGGGGGCCAGCGGCCTGGCCGCCTCGAAGGCGGCGCGCGTCAGGCAGCGCTGGCCGTTGAGGGGCTGCTCGGGCTCCCACCCGGTGGCCTTGCGGACACCGCCGCGCGCGAGACGCACCACGAACCCGTGGCCGCCCAGGCGCATGCGGGTCGCGGGGAAGAGGGCGATGGTCATGTCGGCCTTGCCGTCGCGGACCGGTTCGACGAGCGGCGCCGCCTCCGCGGCGGTCGCCTCCAGGTCGGCGTCCAGGAACAGCAGGTGCCGGGGGGAGCGCGGGGATCCGTCCCCCGCCTCGTGCTCCTCGATGAGCCGGACGCCCTCCGCGCCCGTCTCCATCGCGGCCCCCTTGCCGCGGTTGCGGCTGTGCCTGAGCACCCGGGCCCCGGCTTCGAGCGCGACGTCGGCCGTGCGGTCGGCGGAACCGTCGTCGACCACGACGACCAGGTCCACCCCGGGCAGTGCGCGGACGGCCCTGACGGTGCTGCCCACGCGCACCGCCTCGTCCTTGGCGGCGATGACCACGGCGATTCCGGCCCCCTCGGGACCGGCGCCCTCCCCACGAAGCACGCGCGTCCCGTTCTACTGGGCGGTGCCGGTCCCCGCGGCCACCGGCAACGCGTCGAGGTCGGGGTGGATGACGAACACCGCGTCCAGCCCGGTGACCTCCAGGACCTTGGTCACCGCGGGCCTCGGCGCCACGAGTTCCAGGTCGCCGTCCTTGTCACGGGAGCGCTTCATGGCGGAGAGCAGCACGCTGATGCCGGTCGAGTCGCAGAACTCCACCCGCGACATGTCGACGACCAGCCGCCGTGCCCCGTCCTCCAGGGCTCCGATGAGCTCGTCACGCAACTGGGGTGCCGTGTACAGGTCGATCTCACCGCCCACGGTTACCACCGCGACGTCTTGCTGAGACCGGCTTGATATCTTCAACTCCACAGTCGTGACTGTAGCGGCCGCACCAGCGCCGGGCCACCTCGCTGGCGGTGTTTCGCGACATCGGTGACGTTCCTCCGCTGGTGGCGGCGCCGCCACCGCGGAGCGGGCTCCCTCAGAGCAGGGCGCTCCGGGCCCTCACGTTGTCCGCGGCGCCCAGCCGCAGCTCGACGACGTCGGCGGCGTCCGGGTACGGGTTCGTCGTCCCGAAGCCCTCCGGCAGTCCCCGGGCCGTGTCCTCCTCCTCGTCGGCGGAGCCCTCGGCGGGGATCTCCAGGACCGCCCAGACCGTGGTGGTGGTCGCGTCCATCTCGGTGCCCCAGCGGCCGGACAGGGACTGGACGATGCCCAGACCCCGGCCGCCCAGGCCGGAGACCGAGGGCCGCGCCACCCGTGGCATGGTGCTGGAGCCGCCGTCGCGTACGGCGATCTCCACCCAGCCGCACGCCCCCGACCCGCGGTCCACCTCGGCCCGCCAGGACACGCCGACGCTGTCCTCGGGATTCTCGGGGGTGGGCAGGGGTCTGGCATGGCGGAGGGCGTTGCTGACGAGCTCGCTGAGGACGAGGGCCGCGTCGTCCACGCACTCCTCGCTGATCCGCAGGGCGCGGAGGTCGCGGCAGAGCCGCTGCCTGGCACCGGCCACGGTGGCGGGGGTGTGGGGGAGCGTGACGCTCCGCTCGACCTTGTGCGGGCGGTCACCCGCGTCGAGTGGGGTGTGGTCTCCTGACACGTCGAAATCCCTGCGCGTTGGTGCTTTCTCGGGCCGTCCGGAACCCGCCCGATGTGTGCCAGCGAATTCCACCAGGGGTGGAAATGCCCCGTTCACCTCGGGAGGAAACCCACCGCGAGATGAATCACGGAGTACGACTCGCACGTCGGCGCGGGGATCGCTGACGGGACAGGGGTTCAGGGGTTGATGAGGTTTTTGTTGTTTCCTGGGGCTCAGGTTGCCTGTGGAGCGGTTCGCTGCGTGTGGAGGGCTCCGCGCCCTCACCGGGGTACAGCGGCACGGTGAACCGCATGCGCGTCCCGCGCTCCAGGCGCTGGGCGGTCACGTCGCCGCCCTGGTCCCTGGCCAGCTGGCGCACGATGTAGAGGCCGAGTCCGAGTCCGCCGAAGCGGGACTCCTCGCCGCGCACCCCGGACTGCACGAAGCGGTCGAAGATCCGCTCCTCGTCGCCCGGGCGCAGCCCCACGCCCTCGTCGTCGACCACGACCGCGACGGCGTCGCCCTCCTCCCGCGCGCTCACGCGCACGGCCCCGCCCCGGGGCGAGAACTTGAGGGCGTTGTCGAGCAGCTGGTCCATGATCATGCTCGTGGCCAGCGGGTCGCCCGCCGTGGGCGGAAGGTCGGGCAGGTCGTCCAGGGTGACGTCGTGCCGGTCGGACAGGGGCCGGAAGGCGCTGACCGCCTGCCGCAGCACCTCGGGCAGGTCGAACCGGTCACGGCCGACCCGCATCTCGCCGCGCGCGACGTCCGAGCCCAGCTGGAGCCGGTCCACCAGCGCGGCCAGGGCCGAGGAGCGCTCCGCGATGGTGCCGACGGCCTGGTACTGCGAGTCCGGGCTGAGCCGGGACCACTTGCGCAGGAGCGTGGTGGCGTAGCCGTGGATGACGGTGATCGGGGTGCGCAGCTCGTGCCCGCTCGTGGCCAGGAACGCCTCGCGCTCGTCCTCCATGGCCTTCTGCGCGGTGATGTCGCGAAAGTCCACCACCCACTCGTGGGTGCGCGGGATCTGCGCCATCAGGATCTCCAGCCAGCGGCCGTCGCGGAGCTTGTGCTTGACCGGCTGGCCGTGGCAGGCGGGCAACGGGAAGGGAGGGTGGCGCCCCTCCATCACCTCGGCCGCGTAGCCGGTGAGCTCCACCGCCGACCGGTTCCACTTGCGCACCCGGCCGCCGAAGTCGAGCACGGCGATCCCGTCGGCGCTGGAGTCGGCCACGGCCTGTTCGTGGACACGCTGGCGGTTGAGCTCCTCGTAGGCCAGCGCGTTGCCGATCGCCACCCCGGCGTGCGCGGCGAGCAGTTCGAGCAGCTCCAGCTCCACGTGCCCCACCTTGCGCTGGCTGTAGAGCGCGTACAGGGCGCCGTAGGGGCGGCCGTGCACGTTGGACACGCCCAGCGCGATGGTGTGCAGCCCGGGCAGGTCGGCCCAGACCAGGTCCTGGAGTCCGCGGGTGTCCTCGTTGGCCAGCAGCACGGACTTGCCGCTGCGCAGCAGCTCGCCGAACAGGCTGTCGTCCAGCGCCGAGCTGAACCCCTGGAGGTCCTCCGACAGCTCCGAGATGCTGACCAGCTCCACGCGGTCCTCGTTGAGCAGGACGAAGCCGCCCGCGTCGGCCCCGGTGAGCTCGGTGATGCCGCGGGAGATGCGGTCGAGCACGGTCTTGAGGCTGAGGTCGGCGTTGATGTCGACGACCACGTCGGTGAGCCGCCGCACGAGACGGGCCCGCTCCATCGCCGAGGAGCGGGCCTGCACGTCGCTGTCGGAGGGGTAGAGGTTGAGCACCCACCCGGCCACGCCGCCGTCCGCGCCGGGCACCCGGTTGGTGTTGATCCGCACGTCGACGACCGTGCCGTCCCTGCGCACCCGGCGGGTGTGGATGGACAGCGGGGTTCCGGCGCGCACGTGTTCGAGCACCGCGCCGTGCTCGGCCCGCAGCTCGGCGGGGACGATCGGCAGCTCGCCCCCGAGCACCTCCTCCGCACGCCAGCCGAACAACCGCTCGGCGGCCGGGTTCCAGAGGGTGACTCGGAGTTCGCTGTCGACGCAGACCACCGCGTCCGCTGAGGCGGCCAGCACGGCTTCGGCGCTGAGGGGCGCGCGCTCGGAACTCACGACGTCATAGTGCCACCCGGAAGCGGCCCGGGGGCAGGGCTTTGCGCAATCGGAGCCAAAACGGCTCCGGTGCGCTAGATCACCCGGGGTTCCGCGCCGCCCTCCGCGGCCATGCCGCGTCCGGCGTGTTCCCAGGCCTGCATGCCGCCGGAGACGTTGACCGCGTCCCACCCGGCCTGGTTCATCGCCGCGACGGCCTGCGCCGACCGGCCCCCCACACGGCAGACGACGTAGACCCGCTGGTCGCGCGGGACCTCGCCCGCGCGCTGGTTGAGCTGGCCGAGCGGGATGTGCGTCGCGTCGGGCGCGTGGCCCGCGTTCCACTCGTCGTCCTCGCGGACGTCGAGGAGGTAGGCGCCCTCGGGCACCTCGGTGACGTTGGCCTCCGGAACACCGCTGCCGAACATGTGACCCCCTGTATCCGTGCACTTCGAAAAATGTGAGATGCGGGGGAACCCGTCGGGAACCCCCCGCGTCCGAACTGTATGGCTCAGCACACCTTCGCGACGGCCCCGCCGACCCGCCTCGCCGCTCTCGCAGCCCTTGGCCTGCTCCTCACGGCCTGCGGCAACGAACCCGCCGAGGTGAGCGCGCCGGCATCCGAGTCCGCACCCGACGAGACCAGTCCCTCCGCGTCCCCCGACGGCCCCTCCTCCGCCACGGACGCCCCCGCCCCGGGGGAGACCGGCGGCGGGGAGGCCGAGACCAGCCTCACCATCGAGCGCACCCTCAGCGGCGACGAGGGCCTGGTGCCCGCGGAGGGCTACGAGGAGGGGGTGTGGACCCTCACCTGCTCCCCCGCGGGCGGCGACCACCCCGATCCCGAGGCGGCGTGCGCCGAGATCGAGGAGGTCGGCACCGGCCCCTTCACCAGCGGCGACACCTCCGACACGATGTGCACGATGCAGGTGGGCGGACCCGAGGTCGTCCACGTGACCGGGCACGTCGGCGGGACCGAGGTCGACACCGAGTTCAACAAGCGCAACGGCTGCGAGATCGAGCGCTTCGAGACCCTGTCCACGGTGCTCAACCCCTGACGGGGGCGGCACCCGAAGGCAGAACGGGGAGCCGGGCCGCGCCGCCCGGCTCCCCGTCGCGCGTGCGCGCGGCTCAGCCGGTGCGCGCGGTGTGGGGCGTGTCCCAGAAGGCGACCTCGTGGCGCATGCCCTCCAGGAAGAAGCGCTCGGCGCGCCCGGGATCCGGGGCGGCCTCCTCCAGCATCCGCCCGTAGTGCTCGGTGAGGGTGGTGAACTCCGGGTCGGCGTAGGTGTCGACCCATCGGCGGTAGCGCGGCTCCTCCGGGCGGTCGTCGGCGAGCGCGAGCCCGAGCTGGTTGTATCCCCACATGCACGGGTACACGGCGGCGAGCCCGTCGCGGTAGTCGGCGGCGGCGTCGAGCAGCCAGGCGGTGTAGGCCGCGCATGCCGGACCCTTGTCCCGGGTGGTCAGGTCCGCGCCGAACTCCCCGGACAGTGAGCGGTGCAGCTCCAGCTCCTCGTTGAGGGTGCTGTGCGCGATGCCCACCAGGTCGGCGAGGTGGTCGTCGGGGGCCTGCCAGGCCAGCCGGGAGAAGGCCCGCGCGTAGTCGAGCAGGTAGAGGTGGTCCTGCTCCAGCCAGTACCGGAAGGCGCGCTCGTCCAGGTCCCCCCGGGCGATCCCGGCGACGGTCGGGTGCGCCAGCTGCTCGGCGACCAGCGGCCGCCCGATCTCATGGAGTCGTTCGAGAATTCCCACGCCCGAAGTGTCCCATCTGTCCTTTCGGGAACTCCGGGCGGCCCGGACGGCCTGGACAGCGTGACCCAGCGTCCTTTCCGAAACTTTCGAGCTCTTTCGGGTTCCCCTGGATCCGCCTGGCGAAACCCTTTCACGGCAGCCCATTGGCCCCTTTCGAATGCCGCAGGTCAACACCTACATGTGACCTATATCTCTCGTAGGGGTTGACCTGCCTACCGCGACTACGTACATTCTCCGTCAGTAAGTTTCGATACTAGTTTCGAAAGTTTCGGAGTTCCATGGCGCGCGGGCCACCACCCGGACACACGACATCCCCGCATCCCCACTGAGCACAGAAAGGCCCACCCACATGACCGGACCCTCGGAACACGTCGCGGACCGGGAGGCCGCCGACGACGGTTGGCGGGACCCCTCCCTCCCCGACGCGACGCGCGTCGAGCGACTGCTGGGATCGATGACCCTGGAGGAGAAGGTCGCCCAGCTGCACGGTGTGTGGGTGAGCGCGGACGCCTCCGGCGAGGCCGTCGCACCGCACCAACACGACCTCACCCAGGAGCCCCCCGCCTGGGAGAAGGTCATCGAGCACGGCCTCGGCCAGCTCACCCGGCCCTTCGGCACCCTCCCGGTCGACCCCGCCGCCGGCCGGGCGTCGCTGGCCCGCAGCCAGCGGGAGATCATGGCCGCCAACCGCTTCGGCATCCCAGCCCTCGCCCACGAGGAGTGCCTGGCCGGGTTCGCCGCCTGGACCGCGACGATCTACCCGGTCCCCCTGGCCTGGGGCGCCAGCTTCGACCCCGACCTGGTCGAGCGGATGGCCGCGCAGATCGGTGAGAGCATGCACCGGGTCGGCGTCCACCAGGGCCTGGCCCCCGTGCTGGACGTGTCCCGCGACCCCCGCTGGGGCCGCACCGAGGAGACCATCGGCGAGGACCCCCACCTCGTGGCGACCGTGGGCACCGCCTACGTGCGCGGCCTCCAGTCCGCCGGGATCGTGGCCACCCTCAAGCACTTCACGGGCTACTCGGCCTCCCGCGGCGGCCGCAACCTCGCGCCGGTCTCGATCGGCCCGCGCGAGTTCGCCGACGTCCTGCTGCCCCCCTTCGAGATGGCCGTGCGCGACGGAGGCGCCGGGTCGGTCATGTCCGCCTACAACGACAACGACGGGGTGCCCGCCGCCGCGGACACGCGCCTGCTCACCGGCCTGCTGCGGGACCAGTGGGGCTTCGAGGGCACCGTGGTGGCCGACTACTTCGGCGTCGCCTTCCTCCAGACCCTGCACCGCGTCGCCGACTCCGCCGAGCGGGCCGGCGCCCTGGCCCTGACCGCGGGCGTGGACGTCGAACTGCCCACCGTGCACTGCTACGGCGACCTGCTCACCGCCCTGGTCCGCTCGGGCGAGGTGTCCGAGGAGCTGGTCGACCGGGCCGCCCGGCGCGTGCTCCTCCAGAAGTGCGGGCTGGGCCTGCTCGACGCCGGGTGGTCCCCGGAACCCGAGGACCCCGCCGTCCCCGTGGACCTGGACCCCGCCGAGCACCGCGCGCTGGCCCGCGAACTCGCCGAGCGCTCGGTGGTCCTGCTCTCCAACACCGACGACGCGCTCCCCCTGGCCGACACCGGGGACCTGGCCCTGGTCGGACCGCTCGCCGACACCGCCGACGCCGTGCTCGGCTGCTACTCCTTCCCCGCCCACGTGGGCAGGCGCCACCCCGGCACCGCCGTGGGCGTGGAGATCCCCACCCTGCTGGAGTCCCTGGGCGCCGAACTGCCCGGCGTCCGCGTCGAGCACCGCGCCGGGTGCTCGGTGGACGGCGACTCCACCGACGGCTTCGCCGAGGCCCTGCTGGCGGCCGGGCGCGCCCGGGTGTGCGTGGCCGTGGTGGGCGACCGCTCCGACCTGTTCGGCCGGGGCACCTCCGGCGAGGGCTGCGACGCGGAGGACCTGCGCCTGCCCGGGGTCCAGCAGGAGTTCCTGGAGGCCCTGGCCGACACCGGAACCCCCGTGGTCGCGGTGGTGGTGTCCGGACGGCCCTACGTGCTGGGCCCGGTCGCCGACCGGCTGGCCGCCGTCGTCCAGGCCTTCCTCCCCGGCGAGGAGGGCATGCCCGCGGTGGCCGGGGTGCTCTCGGGCCGGGTCAACCCCAGCGGGCGCCTGCCGGTGTCCGTGCCGCGCACGTCCGGCGGTCAGCCCGCCACCTACCTCGGCCCCGACCTGGCCCACCGCAGCGAGGTCAGCTCGGTGGACCCGACCCCGCGCCACCCCTTCGGCCACGGCCTGTCCTACACCCGGTTCGTCTGGGAGGACCCGCGCGTGGACGCGGGCCCCGTCCGTCCGGGAGAGGTCCCCCGGGTGGGCACCGACGGGGAGGTCACCGTCGGCTGCACCGTCCGCAACGTCGGCGGCACCGCGGGGACCGAGGTCGTCCAGCTCTACCTGCACGACCCCGTCGCCCAGGTGGCCAGGCCCCGCAGACAGCTGGTCGGCTACGCGCGGGTGCACCTGGAGGCAGGGGAGGCGCGGGCGTTGGACTTCTCCGTCCACGCCGACCTGGCCTCCTACACCGGCCCGGACGGGCGGCGCGTCGTCGAGCCCGGCCGCCTGGAACTGCTGCTGTCCGCGTCCAGCGAGGACGTCCGGCACACCGTGCCGGTCCTGCTCGACGGGCCCACGCGCGTCGTGGACCACACCCGGCGCCTGGCCTGCGGGGTCCAGCTCGACCCCGTCGACCAGGACGAGCAGGCCGACCGGAAGGAGGTCGCCGCACGCGGCTGAGCGGTGGGGGCGCGCCCCCCACCGCCCCCCCCCCCCCCCCCCCCCAAGCCC
>NZ_CBDRFA010000078.1:0-38878 GCF_965343085.1 Nocardiopsis synnemataformans
GCACCCCTCTTTTTTGTGCTGGGGTTTGTGCGTTTGTGAACGCTGGGGTGGGTGTGCGGAAGGGCGGGGCCGGGGTGGGCCCCCCTTGTTTCCAGTCAACCGTGTGGGGGGCTGTGGGGGCCAGAGCGTGTCGCGTTCTGTGGACAACCAACACGAGGCCCTCGCTGGAAGGTGCTCGGGCTGACGCTCCCCCTCCAGCGGGCGAGCCCTCTCGTGGGCGGTGGCGTACGACGCCTCCGCTGACCCGGGCCGCGAGGATCGATGAGCAGGCTCTCCTCAGAGGTATCGAGGAGCAGGCCCCGTCACGGCAGAGGTGGACGACGGACGTGCTCGTCCTCCTCACCGGGCCCTACAGCAGTGGAGCCCGACAACAGGCGCAACGCGGAAGCGCGAGTCACGGAAGTCCCTTCTCGGCGCACGCTGAACACCGCGGTCACGGCCTCGTCGTGCGCCTGGGGGTGAAGGGGCGGGGACCCGCGTCGGGGGACTGCCTCTGGTTAGTCCTCGTCGGCTTCCGGGATGTCGATGAGCTGCCGCAGCAGCGCAAAGAAGTCTTCTTCGCTCATCGCCGACCAGTCCACGTACTCGTTCATGATCTGCGATTTTCCCCAACCGGGGACTGATAAGCCTGTGTTCGCCGTATTGGTTCGGGAAGTCTCGGTTAACAAGGCGTTAGCGCAGGTGGTCGGCTTGGTCTTCTCCGGCCTGAGGAGCCCGCCGGATCAGCTGAAGGACCTACCAGATCACACCCGGGACCTCAGCCGAAAGGAACCGAAACTGTCCCGGTCAGCTTCCCCGCGGCAGGGCGCGCAGGACACACACGACGCGACGGCTGTTCGGTACCCCGCCAGTCGCGCTCGCCCCCGTGCTGCGCCCCCGTCCCTCAGCCCTCGGCAGCGTCTCAGAACACCCCCAGCAGCGCCTCAGACGCGCTGCTGGAGGGCTCCCCGGCACTCGGGGCACCGGCACCGCTTGTTGTACCCGGTGACGGTTCCATGCGGCAGGGAGGGGTCCCGCTGCTCGGTGAGCGTGAAGTCGAGCTGGTCGCCGAAGGCCGTGAGAATACGGCCGGTCGAGAAGATCTGGGCCGGGCTGACGTCGAGTTCAGCCGCCGCCTCGTCGATGTGCTTCCCCATCCGGAGTTTCGCGATGAGACGGGAGCGGGTGCTCGGCGGCATCTCCGCCTCCGCGTTCGCGATCAGCTGCTCGGCGTCGTCAATGGGGTAGCTCATGGGTGTCCTCTATGTGTACGGTTACGCCCGCCGAAGCAGGCACCTCAAGCATCGTACGCTGTTTCTCCACGCTGGCATCAAGGTGAGACATACAGGACAGGGGCAACCAGGTGGCCCTCCCACCTCTGAAGTCACCGCGCCTCTGAAGCCACCGCGTCCGCAGAACTACGGACCCGGAACACGCCAGCGGCCCCGACCCTCCCGTGGATTCCGGCCGCATCCCGGGAACCCGGATCTCCCGGGGGCCTTGAGGGCCTGCGGCTGATGTCATTCCTGGCTAACTTGTCTGGTGCGCTTGTTATTCCTGTTGCCCCCGTTGTTCCTGTTGCTCCTGTTTTTCAAGCGCTCAGAGAAACACTCTGTACCCCTCCTCCAGCCCCCGTCCTTCCCACCACCTACCTCCGCCCCCAACCTGCTCTGCTCGCACCTCCACTTCCGCTCCCAGTTCCGATCTACTCCTGCCACACCTCACACGTCCGCGCACGCCTTCAACTCCCCTGCGCTCTCTCGACCCCCTCCAGCTCTCCCCCCGGCCTCGCCCTCATGACAAAAGACGGGTTTGTCGTTCCCGCACCCGGGTTTCCGCCCTCCGTAATGCATCGAATCGGCAGCTGTTTTCTAGAAACTCATTGCTAGATGCTAGATAGCGTGTTTCGCTGGTGGTACACCTCCGCCACTCTGCGTCATGGGATCATCGTTATGACCAGCCCCACGGTCCGTCGTCGACGGCTGTCCGCCGAACTCCGCCGCCATCGCGTACGGGCGGGTATGACCCTCAGTGATGTCGCGGACGAGCTGGAGTGGTCACCCGCCAAGCTCGGACACATCGAGACCGGCATCCGCAAGTGGCCGTCGGTCATGGAGATCTCCGCCCTCCTGCGCCTGTACGGCGTCACCGGCGGGCAGCGAGAGGCCATCCTGACCCTCGTCCGGGAGTCCCGTCTCCGCCCGTGGTGGACCGAGTACGAGGACGTCCTGTCCTCCGCGTACGTGGGCAACGAGGCGGGCGCCGTCTCCGTGCAGTCCTACGCGGGCATACTCGTCCCCGACCTCCTCCAGGTGCCCGACTACACCGCGGCGGTGGCGCGGGCCCTGGGCCACGGCGAGCGCACCGTCGAACGCATGGTGGCCGCCTACCTCAAGCGCCAGGAGGTCCTGGACCACGGCGGCCCCGACCTCGGTTCCTCAGGAGGCCTGGTCCGCTACCACGCCATCGTCGAGGAGGACGCCCTCCAACGGGTGTCCGGGAACCGCGAACTGCTGCGCGCGCAGACCAGCCGCATCGTGGAGCTGGCCACCGGGTCCGAGCGGGTGACGGTGCAGCTGCTGCCGACCTCGGCCGGCCCGCACCCCGGTGTCGCGGGGCCCTTCTCCGTCCTGGAGTTCGACGAGGACGAGGCCGCCCTGGCCTACGTCGAGGCCACCCAGGGCGGCTCCATCGTGGAGGCGGAGGAGCCGGTCGCGGCCTGCAAGCGGGTGTGGTCCGAACTCACTCGGATCGCGGCTTCTCCACAGGTCAGCATGGGTATCCTGCGCCGGATGGCACTGCTGACCTGAGGTCCCGCGCGCGCTCTTCACGTATCGGGCCCAGAAGTTGGTGGAAATCGGTCCACTGTGGCGGGGACCGCTCCCGGCGGCTTGCTAGTCTGCTTGGTGACAACCTCATAAAGTTCTCCGCGGAGCCCCCGTCCCGTACGGGAGCCCGCGTTGACGCACCGGATCAACGAAAGGGTCCAGACAGTGAAGAAGATCATCGTTCTGGCGCTGGTGGCCCTCGGGGCTTTCGCCGTCTACCGCAAGATCCAGGCGGACCGCGCCGAGCTCGACCTGTGGACCGAGGCCACGGCGGCCAGCGAGAGCTGACCGACGGACCTCCTGGCCGCCTGACGCGGCCGTGGGGCTTCCACAGGGCGAACCGGGGACTGGCGCGCGCCGTCCCGGCCCGCTCGTGAGTGACACGAAGACGTGGGTGGGCCGATAATCCCGAGGTGCGACCCACGGCTTTGTGCTGCTCTCAGCTCCGAACCGTGGCTCCGCGTGTGGGACCCCGGCCGGGTGAGCGGGACCGCCCTCCGATGAAGGTATGCTCTCCAGAGTGACCAGGGCTTGTGCCCGGGCTCATGGGGCCATAGCTCAGCTGGCAGAGCGCCGGTTTTGCATACCGGAGGTCAGGGGTTCGACTCCCCTTGGCTCCACTCGTCTTTCCACAGCTCAAAGACATGACAACGGCCACCCAGGCAAACGCCTCGGGTGGCCGTTGCACATTTAGTGCACATTGCCCGCGTCGTCACGCGGCCCGGTCGTGCTTCTTCCCCTTCGAGGTGTCCGCCTTCCGAAGAGCGGCGGCACGCTTGTCCCCCATCTTCCGGGCGACCTCGTCCAAGCGGTCCGGGAACAGGTGCCCGTAGGTGTCGAGGGTCATCGTCGCCGTCTTGTGGCCGAGCATCGTCTGTACCACCTTCACGTCCGCGCCCGAAGCGATCGCGAGGGACGCCGCCGTGTGCCGGAGCTTGTGAGCCGTCACCTCCAGCTCCGAGAATCCAGCGTCCGCCACCGCCGGGTTGAAGACGCGCCGCCGGAAGTTGTCGTAGTGCAGAGGCCCGCCCTGGGGAGCGGTGAAGGCGAGTTCGTCCGAGTCCTTCCCCTTGCACAGGGCACGGAGTTCCTTGAGGAGGAAGCCCGGGATCGGCACGGCCCGTTGTTCGTGGTTCTTCGGAGTGTCCAGGTACAGCTTCCCCGACTCCCGCCCGTGGCTCTCCTCAACGTGGACCCGTCGCCGCCTCAGGTCGATCCGTCCGACCTTCACCGCCGAGACCTCTCCCCACCGGAGGCCGGTGTAGGCGAGAAGCAGGACCAGGACCCGGTACTCACCAGCGCACGAGGCGAGCCGTTCGACCTGGACATGATCGAGGTAGACGTGTCTGCCGGGAACGATCTTCGGTAGCGGTACCTCTCGGGCGGGGTTCACCATGATCCGACGGGACTTCACAGCCCAGCTCAGGACATGGGAAAGCGTATAGAAGACCTTCCGCACGTAGGACGCGCTCAGAGATCCACCACGCTTGCCCGGTTCGTGAACGAGTCGGTCCACCCAGTCGGACACGGCCTCGAACCGCACCTGGTTCACGGGAACGCCGCCCCACTCGGGAAGAACATAGTTGTCGAGGTACTCCCGGTAGTCCCGGCGGGTTGACCGCTTCAGATGGTGCTGGGCCTTGAGCCACTTCTCAGCGAGTTCGCCGACCGTGGCCTTCCCCTCGGACGGGTCACGGAAGGTCCCGACGTTGAGCTGTCCCTCAAGCTCGGTCTTGCGCTTCTCGGCGTCCGGCTTCTTCTGGAACGTGCCACCGCTCTTCATCTGACCAGCGGGGTTGTAGTACCGGACCATCCACCGGGCGGGCGGGGTCCGCTTGGCTTCCTTCGCCGCCTTCACAGCTTCGTTGTAGGACTTCTCCTTGGTGCGGTCGTAGACCCACGCGCGAGCCATCGAGGGGCTTCCTTCCAGGGGTAGGGATTACTGGGATCGGACCCAGGCGTGGACCTCGTCGGGCAGGTAGCGGACGTACCGGCCGACGCGGTGGGAGGGCGGCCCGTCGCCTTTGTAGCGCCACTCGTAGAGCGTCTTCGCGGGCACCCGGAGGAAGGCGGCGGTGTCCTTCACCGACCACAGCGCAGTACGGGGCTGGGGGACGGGCAAGGTAGTCGCGGTGGGGGTCATGCGGCCCTCGTTCCTGGAGTTGCCGAACGTTCGGGGGTACGTGCCGCGTCGAGTTGGGCGCGGCGTTTGAGCGATTCACCGACCGCCCGCAACAGGCGCCGTTCGCGAGGAGCCACGTCGGGATCCGTGGGCTTGGCCAACTCCCAGGCGAAGGAGCCCGAGGCGATCGAGGTCAGCACGGGAGGCCGGTGGTCCTCGTCCGCCTGGTCCTCGTTGGCGGGATCAACGCCGAGCGTGTTCAGGACCCAGGCCAGCCGGTCCGCCTTGTGGTCAGCGAGGGTCTTGCCCGACCACTTGCGCGAGACCAGCACCCGACGACCCGCGTAGCCCAGGTGTTCGCGGCGGTGAGCCTTGGACCGGCAGAACCCCGGACGCATCCCCGCTTTCGCTCCGTCGGGTTGGACGCCGTAGCGCAGCCAGTTCGAGCACCGGGGCGAGCAGGGTTCGAACCTCAGGGCGTCGAGGAGCCGGTCCACATGCTGTTCCTGCCGGACCGTTTCGGCCGCGTGGCACTCGGCGATGTCCTTGGTCAGGTACTTGGCCAAGTAGCGCACACACCGGTCCGCGTCCGCCGAGCCCGCCACGACACCCTTGGCGTCGATCTGTCGGCCGAACCGCACCACGTGATGGGGTTCCGCGTCTGCCTCCTCGTCCAGTACGTCCAAGGCCTCATCCCAGGTGGGCAGCACCTCCCCCGTGTCAGGGTCGAGGAAGGTCCCCGCGGATACGTCCCACACGGGAAGGTGGTCACCCTCGAAGACGACCCGGTCAGCGTTGGGCCACCACACTTGGTGGTAGGTCGCGGCGGCGATCTGGCGCAGCTCCGCCCGGGGGATGGTGCCGCGTGTGGCCATGTGAAGGTGTGGAGCCAGCCGCCGTTGGGGTTCCACGGCCGCGAAGTACTGGACATCGAACCCGGCCACGCGGCGAAGGTTCTGCACGAACCGGTCCACCAGCTTGGAGAAGTGCAGCGCGTCCCGAGCGGCACGCCGGTAGTCGTACGTCGATGGGTCGACCGGTGTGCCGTCCGAGCGCACCCGCCCGTAGGAGTCCAGCGTGAGCGTGACGAACAGCGAGGGTCGGAAGGTTCGGCCGGTGTTCGGGTCGGTGTAGGCCCGTCCGACCGTCTTACGTGTCCTCTGTCGTTTGGGAAGGTCTGGCGCGTCCTGACGCCGACGAGTCGAACGCACCCGACGAGACCCCGAAGAGGGGGAGTCCCCGGAGGGGCTGACCGAGCCCCGCAGCCCGGAGGCGGTGATCTCCTCGTCCAGGTCCGCGATCGCCGCATCGAGCGCGCCCAGGTCCTCTTCCGGAGCGGTCCCCGAGGAGGCCAGCCGGTCCCTCTCAGCGGTGACCACTGCCCGCTGTTCCACCCAGGAGCGTTGTTCCTCGGTCGGCGGGTCGGGTGTCACCACGGGTTCAGCGGCCAGGTGCCAGCCCTCTTCGCACTGAGTCCGCCGAAGCGACCGCTTCCGCTTGGCGCAGGCCGGACATCGGGATTCCAGCGTGGAACCGCACGGGACATCGACGATCTCGGTTTCCCCGGTGCCGATATCGGTACGCCGCAGGGACACGGGACGGATGCACACGCCGTGGTCGGCGGCGACCTGTTCGGCCACCTCACGCGCCAGCGGTTGCGCCAGGCGTTCGGCCCGGGTGGACTTCCCCGTGGGAGTGGGCATCAGACCACCTCCGTCCCGTAGGCGTCCGCCATGGCGGTGATGTCCTCGTCGGAGACGTAGGCGGCCCGGACGCGGACCGGGGCTGGTGAGCCTTCCAGGCGGACGTAGGCCACCCCGGGAAGGGCAGGGTCGATCAGGTGCGCGTTGGCCCCACGATCCCGGGCACCCTCACCGAGGATCATGTCCACCTGCGATCCCTCATCCAGGCGAAGCGCGACCTTGTCCGGGAACAGGTTGCGCAGGTTCATGACCTCCTTGCGAGGGTCCTGCAAAGCCGCCAGGACGCAGAAGCCCACCGAGCGGCCCTGTGAGGTCAGCGTGGCGATAGCGTTCTCCGCCCGCTTCCGGACGTCCCGGTCAGGGTGGTAGGCGGTCAGAAACGCCACCTCGTCCAGAACCACCACGACGAACGGGTCTTCTTCGGTAGGCGTGTGGGAACGCCGCTTGCCTGCGTACCGGGCCGCCCGGTCCTGCATCTGGGACACGGCCAGCTCCAGCACCGCCACCGCGCCCTCACCGTCATCGGCGTACTGGGCGAACAGGTCGCGACCGTAGGACAGCTCCATCCGCTTGGGGTCGATCGCCCACACCTGCGCGGTACCGGCCTTGACGGCGGGCAGCATGGCGCGCACAGCCGACCAGATCACCGACCCCTTGCCCGCACCGGTCACCCCGGCCACCAGGACGTGTGTGCCGTGCAGCCGCAGGAACCAGGTCGAGCCGTCCTCGCAGCGCCCCACCGGCAGAGCGGACAGGTCGACCCCTTCTGAGATGTCCAGGGCGTCCAGCGGTTCGGCCAGGGTGTCCCGTCGCGGGAACTCCAGGGTGATGTCCCGAGGACCGTTGACGACCACCCGGCAGGAGGGAGCGGCGAACCCGTGCGCCAGCTCGGACACCCGCGTTTCGAAGTCCGCCGGAGCGGTCCCGGCCACGAGGGACACACGGACCCGATCGGCCCAGGTGTCGCACGTGACCTTGCGGATACGCGGCAGGTAGCGGCGTTCCTGGTAGGACTCGGCGAGTCCGGCGACCACCAGGACGGGTTGCCAGTGACGCCGGTAGACGAACACGTGCCGCCACCAGGCCAGCAGCCGCAGGACGACACAGCGCCGGTAGGAGTCCGGCCAGGTGCGCCACCACACCAGCGAGGCGACGGAAGCCGTCCCCCACAGCCCAGCGAGGCCCGACCAGTCCAGCCACCACCAGGAGCCGACCGAGGCGGCCAGGGTGGCGACCATGACGGGGAAGCGGAACGGCAGGGTGACCAGGAAGCGGAGGAGCCGCCACACCCAGGAGGCCAGGACGACGATCCCGGGGGTTTCGACGATGGGAGTCGACCAGCGCACCCCTTGTGCCGGGGACGGCAGGGTCGGGGAGGTCTGGGCGGCACCGACCTTGGGCTGACGCATCATCGCATCTCACCACCGTTGGCGGCCTCGATCTCCAACAGCAGACGGTCACGGTCCGAACGGGCACGAGCGGCGGCCTTGGCCGCGTCCGGGTTGCCGTCCCGGTCAGCGAGGGTCGCGAATACCCGGGCCTTGAAGTCGAAGAACTCCGCCCGCTCAGCAGGGGTCGTATGGGGACGGTTGGCCACCTTGAGGAACAACCGCACCAGACCGGGGCCGGTCAGCTGTGACAGGTTACGGGGGTAATCGGACATACTGAAGACACCTCTTCACGAAGCTTGTGCAAGGGCTTGGGGAGGGGTTCAGGGGCGGCCGAGGTGTTCCAGCACCAGGCCGCCCCGCTTACATCAGGTCAGGCAGCGTCCTTCGCAGCCGGAGCACGACGGCCGCCAGCCACGCCGCCGGGAGCCTTCACACCACGAGCGCGCAGCGAGTACGCCACCCGGGGACGACGCCCGTTGTCGTCGATGTAGGGCATGACCGCCATGGACTCGAATTCGATCGGCCGGAAGGGCAGGCCGGGCACCTCGTCCGGCAGGGTGGGGCAGACCTCGGCGGCGACCTTGACCTTGACGGACTTGGCCTTGCCTCGCGCTTCGGGGTCGGCGTCGATCACGTCCACCGCCCACAGCGGAAGCCCCGTGTCCTTGTCCGTCTGCGGACGCTTGGTCTCGAAGTCGGTGATCGCCTCCACCCCCAGAGCGAACGCACCGTGCGGAAACACCGTGCCGAACGCCACCGGCAACGCACCCTGGATAGCCATAAGGGCAGTCCTCTCTCGTTGTTCATGCTGTTCACGACCCCCGGTGCGATCGACACGCGATCACCCGAACCAGGAATCGATACATGTATAGCATGTATCGAACTTGGCAACCAGTGGCAGCCGGGAACTTCTGTCTGGCGTTGTCGTTTCCCCGCCATGCGGGGCTTGGGGACGCTTCCACCATCCACCGCAGGGACGGGACGGGATCACTACATGGCTGGACGTGTTCGGGACGTCTCGATAATGTGAGCGCGTCCCCAGACATCCAGCGAACCCCCGAGGTACATGCCGAACGAGAGGTTGCGAGCCGCGCTACTCCAACGCGGGGCCACCCCGGCCGACCTGGCCGAGGAGATCGGCGTGGACGCCAAGAGTGTGGAGCGCTGGATCACGCAGGGGCGCACCCCCTACCGCCGGCACCGGTACTCAGCCGCTGTCTACCTCGGTGTCGAAGAGACCTACCTCTGGCCCAAGGCCCTCACCCCGGAGCAGAGCAAAGCCGCCTCTCAGAGCGAAATCGTGGAGATCTACCCGCACCGGTGGAGCGTCCCGCCGGAGCTGTGGCGCGGCATCTTCGAGAACGCGCGGGAAGAGATCTCGATCCTGGTCTTCAGCGGGTTCTTCCTGGCCGACGACCCGAGCATGATCAAGCTGCTGTCGGACAAAGCCAAGGCCGGGGTCCGCGTGCGCGTCCTGCTGGGAGACCCCGACAGCGAGGCGGTTGCCCAGCGTGGCCAGGACGAGGGGTTGAACGAGCTCCTGGCCGCCAAGATCCGCAACGTCATCGTGCTCTACCGGTCGTTGCGCGCCGTCGAGGGCACGGAGTTCCGTCTCCACGGCACGACGCTGTACAACTCGCTCTACCGTGCCGACGACCAGTTGATCGTCAACACGCACGTGTACGGCGCCATGGCGTCCGAGGCACCCGTCTTCCACCTGCGCAAGATCCCCGGCGGGGAGATGGCCAGCACCTACCTGGAAAGCTTCGAGAAGGTCTGGACAGACGCGACCCCGCTCGACTGAGGAGAGTCCCATGGGCAAGCGGATTGACTACTACGACGACCCCGAGGCCCCAGACGCGAACAGCCTCGTCCCGTCGGTGAACGTGTTCGTGGTCAACCACCGCGACGAGGTGTTGATGATCCGCCGCACCGACAACGACAATTGGGCCGTACCCGGTGGTGCCGTCGACCTGGGCGAGTCCGTACCGCAGGCCGCCGTTCGGGAAACCCTGGAAGAGACCGGGGTGACGTGCGAGATCACCGGGATCACGGGGATCTACAGCGACCCGAAGCACATCATCTACTACACCAGCGACGGCGAGGCCCGACAGGAGTTCTCCATCGCCTTCACCGCGCGTCCTCTCGGAGGCGAGCCCACGCCGAGCGACGAGTCCAAGGAAGTCGTCTGGGTGACCAAGGCCGAGCTGACCGGATACCGCATGGACCGGTCCATGCGCGTGCGCGTGGACGACTTCCTCGGCGGAGGCCCGACCCACATCGGGTGAGTGGTCAGCCAACCTCGGCCAGGCGGCGTTCCACAGCCCGCACCGACGCCGTTAGCAGCGGTGAGGAACGGGTGATGGAGCGGTGGACCAGGTCCTCAGGCGCGTAGCGCTCCAGGATCTCTGACAGGCGGCGTTCTACCGGCAGGTGTATCCCGTCCGGGCCGGTGGTCATGTCCGCGTAGGTGAGCGCGTCCAACAGGTCATCCGGGGGAGCGTCGAACTCGTCCTTGAGCGGAGCGAACAGGCCCCGTTCCTCAGCCTCCACCACGGCGCAGGAATGGTAGGCCACCAGGGAGACCAGGGCTTCGTCAGCCTTCTGGGCGTCGCGCAGGTAGCGGGCTCCGTCGAGGGGATGAAAGCCCGTGGTCGCCAGGCCCGGTGAGTACCCAATGTCGTGCAACCAGGCGGAGGCTTCCACCAGGTCGGCATGTGCGCCGAGTACGGGGCGTAGTGACCGCGCCTGTTCGGCTACCCCCTGGGAGTGCGCCCAGCGTCGGGGAAGCGGCTGTTCGAGCAGTTCTCGCGCGAGATCCCGCGCCCAGTGAACATGTCCCACATGTACCAGGCTAACCCGTGGCTGTTTCGGTCCCTTTGACGAACCTTCCCTTTCCGTGGACGGCGACGACGAGCCCTGTCCCCTCCAGCTCCGAGAGGGCCTGACGAGCCGTCCCCCGCGACACCGAGTACTGACGGACCAAGGCGGCCTCACTGGGCAGAGCGTCACCCGGGGAGAGTTCACCTTTGGTGATCCGACCCTTCAGTTCCGCGGCGATCCGGCGGTACTGGGCAGGTGGGTTGTCGTCCGTTCCAGTGCTCCCGCGTTCCTGTGGCGTGCAGACGACACGGCCGGTACCCGGTAGAGCCTTGATCAGCCGCTCCGCCTCCAGCTCGGCCAGGGCGCGGCGCACGGTGGTACGGGAGACACTGAACTCCTGACGGAGAGCTGCCTCGGAGGGGAGCGCGTCACCCGGGGCGAGGCCCCCGGCGGTGATACGTGAGCGCAGGGCCTCCGCGATCTGGTGGTACGTCCCCCACGGGGTGCGCGGACTCAAGTGGGTCCCTCCGAAGCGGTTCACTGGAAGAGCAGGCGTGCTCATAGATTAAAAAGTGTTCTATAGTCCCGCCCTGATAAAGCTTCTCAGAGCATCAGCATGTGGACGTCCGCCGATGCCGATCCGACCCGAAGGTCTTCCCCCCTCGATCGGCACCAGACGGACGCCCCAACCGCAGAACCAGCGCCGATGTTCGAAGACGGCACGGCCTACGGTCGGTCCTCACCCCTCCGGAGGACCGTCTTTGGCGCTCCCTGTACGGAGCCCGTTTTCTGTGAGCAGGTCCCAACGCCCTATCCCGGCGGGCGGGTACTCAAGCTGATGCACGAAGACCTCTGCGCTCTCCTCGATCAGCGTCGGCGCGTGCGTGACCTCATTGCTTGTGGCGGTCGCGATCCACAGGCCCCCGTTGCGGCGGATCGACCACTGTCGCCCGTAGTGGCGCTGGAGAAGAAAGAGGAGGGTGTTCGAAGCAGCGTCAGAGGTCATGCCGCTACGGCCTCCATCCGAGAGATCTTCAGAAGCAGCTCCAAGCCGAGCCGCGATCGGTCAACCACCACCGGACGACGGCGCTTGTGCGTGACGTACGGACGAACCACCCGTGCCAGAGGGACGACGGGATGGGCCGGAGGCGCAGGAGTGAACGGGAGCCGCGTGCATGGCTTGGACATGACAGTCCTGCGCGTCGTCGGTCCGCGTGCCCGAAGGTGTGGGATCAGGTTCCGCATGCTTCCCCCTGACGAGGTCGAGCGCGGCCCCGGCGGAATGTGAGGCTGAGCCGGAGCCCTCTTACATGCGGAAACGATGCTCTGAGTGAGCGGACATGTGTACCGCGTATCGGACAACTCCAGGGACGTCTAGGGACGTCTTCTGTTATTGTCGGGTTTCCGCACCCCCGGAGGGCACCGACGTGAACACCGCACTGCGCGAGGCACTGGCCGCGTCCCGACTCACCGAGACCGATGTGGCGGCGAATCTCGGCGTCGATCCCAAGACCGTGCGCCGGTGGATCTCCGGTCAACGGCCCTACCCCCGGCACCGCTGGGCGCTGGCCGACCTCCTCCAGGTCCAGGAGGACCGCCTCTGGCCACAGGGCAGCCAGCCCACCGAGGAGCACGCCCCGTTCTCCGAGCACGCCCACCGCGTCTACCCGCACCGCTGGGAAGTGCCCCGGGAGGTCTGGCACGACCTGTTCAGCGCAGCGGAACAGGAGATCGGCATCCTGGTCTACAGCGGCCTGTTCCTCGCCGACGACGCGGGAATCCTGCGACTCCTCGGGACGCGTGCACGCGAGGGTGTGAGCGTCCGCGTCCTCCTCGGAGACCCGGAGTCGGAGCCGGTGAAACAGCGCGGGAGAGACGAGCGGATCGGAGAGGCCCTGTCCGCCAGGGCGAGCAACGCCCTACTGCTCTTCCGAACGCTCCTGGACGTCGACGGCGTCGAGATCCGCACGCATTCGACCGTCCTGTACAACTCCGTCTACCTGACGGAGAAGAAACTCCTCGTCAATCAGCACATCTATGGTCTGTCAGCGGCGAAGTCACCGGTGGTCGAGGTCGACCGTGAACTGTCCCCCGACATGGCAGAGACCTACGCGCGCAGCTTCGAACTGGTGTGGAAGGACGCGGAACCCACCGCAACGTGAGACAGCGCCGGACCGCTGCCGAATTGGGCTGTATGGGATCAAGGCGACGGCGCGAGCGCCGTCGCGCAGCCCGCCGCCCGTCTCGGGCTGCGGGCTGCCGCCCGGTCCCGAGACGGGCGCCGGGCGAAGCGGAGGAGCGGCACCGGGGCTGACCCGACAGGACCAGTGCCGGTCTCGGATGGCCCGTCGTGGTTGCTGGCGTGTTCGGATCCCGAGCCACCCGATAGCGGAATGCGTCTGTCCTGGGTTGCTCGTTCCGGCGCTATCGGGCACCTCGGACCGATACCGTGGTTGCCGAAAACCGGGGTGCGGGGGTCTGTGGTGCGGGCTCCCGGAACATGCGGCCCACCTGGGGTGAAGGCGCGGTGTGCTCGTGCGCGGCGATGCACATTCATTGCACACGACCCCGGGAAACAGGGGGTAACGGCGAGAAACGGCCGGGCGTGTTCACGCAGGTGATCGGGGCGAGCCCAGGTCCGGGGACCGCGCTCAAGCGATTTGCATACCGGAGGTCAGGGGTTCGACTCCCCTTGGCTCCACCCAGGAAAAGTGCAGACAGGCGTTGTGACGGGGACTCCCTACGGGGGGTCCCCGTTTCCTTTTGGGGCACTGTGCCGGCTGCGGACTGTGCGGTGGCAGAGCCCGTCACCTCGGGGCCTCTCCTGCGCTCTGGCCTTCCGCTCTCAGACCCGGGGGCGGTCACGCGGTGCGGTGCCTCCGGGCGCGGTCGAGCCCTCGTGGCGTCCCCCGCCGGAGGACCTTCCGCCCCTCCCGCGCGAGCTGTGCGGACCATGGAGGACATGTCGCGAAAAAGCGGAATGGGCGTTTCGTGTCGGCACGGAAAAGCTCTTCCTTCGCCGAAGTCCACGAAACTGACTTTGTTACTAATCGGTAGTTCCGGTTCGTCCCCCAAGGTAGAAAATGGGGGACGGGTGTGGCTCCACCGTGTGTACGACCGAGGAGTCCGTATAGCCCGTTCGGATGACATGGATGACGCAGAGTCCACTTCGCCCGGTCGCGTCCGGGTGCCCGGGCCCACCGGTCGGCCGCTATGAATCCGCAGGTCATCGCGCATGTAATGGAAAGTCGAGGTGGTGTCCTGGCGTCTTCGTGCATGAGGCTCGCTTCTACCATATGCAGTTACTCTGCGTGTGTGTATGATGACACTTCCCCTAAGTGCAATGGTCCTACTGGGCCATATGAGAAATAGGCCTCTTGGGGTCTGTTGGTGAACTGGGACGAACCGTAGTTTCGACACCAGCGACAACGAGGAAGACAGCGCGCCGAAACGATCGACCCCCGAAGGCGAGCCTGGCGGCCCCCGCCCGGCCTCGTACCACCGTCCTCGGATCGGTCCGCGTCTCCTCACCCGCCGACGGTCGCGCCGGTCGGCGGATTCCGATCACCACACATGCTGATCTTGGGAGTGGGGCAACATGTGGAATGAGAAGATGGCGGCCCGTGCCAAATGCCGCGAGATCGACCCGGACGCGCTGTTCGTGCAGGGCGCTGCGCAGAACCGCGCCAAACTGATCTGCCGGGGCTGCCCGGTCCGGACGCAGTGCCTGGCAGAGGCGTTGGACGGCCGTATCGAGTTCGGTGTCTGGGGAGGCATGACCGAACGCGAGCGCCGCGCCCTGCTGCGCCGACGCAAGGACGTCACCAACTGGCACGAACTGCTCACCAGCGCCGAGCGCCAGTACGAGCGGGAGCAGACCGAGCAGGACCCCTCGACCGTTCCGACCCCGGTCGCGGCCCCGGCCCTGACCTCGTCCTCCGACCCGAACCCGACTTCGGTCACCGCTCCGGCTCCGGTTCCGTCCGCGGTCGCGGCCGCGGAATCGACCAGGGCCATCGCACCGGTCTCGACCCGGATCCCCGCCGCCGTCGCCGCTCGGTGACAACGGGCTTCCGGGGAGGGGAGCCCCGGCAGTCCGGCAGTCGGTGACTCCGAGTCCCGGCAACCCGGCGTCCTGACAAGCTGGAGTCCTGACAGCCCGGCGTCCTGAGAGCCGGAAACCCAGCAGACGAAAGTCGATGCGGTCTCCACCGAAAGGGGGAGGTCCGGATCAGGGGAGGATCAGGGACGGCCCCGATAGCCGTAGCCGTTCCTATGGCGCATCATGAGGGGAGTACGGCCGATCCGTGCCGTACTCCCGTCGCCGTTGGGAGTGGGAGTGGCTGTGCAGGACCCTCAGTATCCGGCGAGGCGCCCCTGGGAACCGCAAGCCAGGCCGCAGATCCGCCTCACCGACGCCGAACGCGACGCCGCGATCACGGTTCTCCAGGAGGCCTTCGGGCGCGGCCAGCTCGACGAGGAGGAACTCGACGAGCGCACCGACAGGGCCATGCGGGCCAAGTTCGGGGCCGACCTGGTCCCCCTCACCGAGGACCTGGGCGTCACCCCCGCGGGAACGCCCCAGGCAGCGGCCACCGGCCCGTTCGGTCTGTTCACCGGTCAGGGCGGCCGCCAGAGGACGGACTCACGTGAGCCCCTGCCGAGCACCTCGGCCGAACGGGTCGTGGCCGCGGTCGGGCACGCGGGGAACTACTTCCTCCCCGTCATCGCCCCCCTGGTGCTCCTCCTCGTGAGCGACCGGCTCTCGCCCTACGTGCGGCGCCAGGCCATGGAGTCGCTCAACTTCCAGCTCTTCTGTGTCATCGCCGGGCTCACGAGCCTGGCCCTCTTCTGGCTCGTCGCGCCCCTGCTGGTGACGCTGGCGGTCGCCCTGGGCTGGGCGATCCTCCCGGCCATCGCCAGTATCTCCAGCCTCCTGGGCAACAACTGGCGCTATCCCCTGACCATCCGCGTCCTCAAGGGCTCCTGAGGGCCCGGCCGGAGTCGGGGCGGGGTGCCCCGAGGGAAGCCGCCTCCGGACACCCCGGAGCCGTGCACGGTGGGACCGCACGGACATCCCAGGACCGCGCACGGCGGGGCCGCGCCGTCGCGCGTGGAGCCGGGGCGCGGCGGTTCTCGAACACGCCGCCTCCGGATACACCCCTCGACAGACTCCCCGACACGACGAAGCCGGGACGGAGGGATCCGTCCCGGCGGGGAGGGAGGGTAGCCAGTCCGGGGGCGGGGTCTCCCCCGCACGGCACGGCTGTCCGTCTCTCGTCGCTCCTGCGAGCAGCCCTAGTGTCCGGGCTTGCCGTTCTCCTTGGCACGGTCCTCGCCCGCGGCGGTGCGAACGGTCTCCTTGGTCTTGTTCTTGGCGGTCTTGGCCGCCTTGGCGGTCTCCTCCGCGGCCTCCGTGGCCTTGTCCGCCGTCGCGGAGGCCCGCTCCTCCAGGTTCTCCCGCGTCTCGCGGACCTGGTCGCGTGCCTGGTCCAGGTGCTCCTGCCACTCGGCGTCCTGGGACGCCTGGCGCATACGGACCAGCGAGTACACGACGATGCCGCCGACCACGGCGGCGCCGCCGATCAGAACTCCCCGGGGGATCCGGCGGTTGCCCCGCCGAAGCCGCATCAGCCCGCGACGACCCGGGTTCGGGTCCACACGGTGGGCGGCCGCGGTGAGCACCTCGGCGACCCGCGGTGCCACGGTGTCCTCCACGCGCAGCGCGGCGTTCTCCAGCCGGGGTGCGGTCCAGCCGCGCGCCTGGAGGAGCTTCAGAGCGGCCTGGTCGCGTGCCTGGTCGGCATACGGGCCAAGCCGGTCGGCCTGTTCCCGGGCCTTTTCCCGGGCCATGCCCTGTAGGCGAGCGAGGCTCGCCTCAGTCTCTTTCTTGCGTGCCTTGAGTCGCTTGGAAGTGATAGGCACGTCGTCAGCTCCTTCGGTCGTTCACCGGTTCTACGGTCTCCACCCGGTGAGGCCGACGCTCGACGCCACACGGATGGTTTCCCCGTCGTCCTTACCCGTTACCCGGGTGTTATCTCAACATACGTCCTCTCCGTGTGTGATCTTCGTTTCGACACCGCCCGAGGGTTTTTCTCCTGTCCGCCCGCCGCGAACGGCGGGCCCAGGAGGAGGGAGGAGCGCCCTGCGGAACCGAGAGGGCACCCACGGTGAAAGAAGGTCCGTCCCGCCGTGGACGGAGCCCCGGCCGCGGCGGGTGGATGAGCGGCGAGCTGCCCGCACACCGCGGAACCGCGGCGGATCCAGGGTGAGCCCGGGGGACGGACGGGTAACGTGAGCACGTAAACGAAGTCGATCGAAAGGCACGTAGGTGTCGGACTCCACGGTTCAGCCCACCGCGCGGCTGAACACCTCCAAGGGAACCATCGTCATCAGGCTGTTCGAGAAGGAGGCTCCGGAGACGGTCGCCAACTTCATCGGCCTGGCCGAGGGCTCGAAGCAGTGGGTGGACCCCACCACGGGCAAGCCCTCCAGCAATAGCCTGTACAAGGGCACGATCTTCCACCGCGTCATCGACGGTTTCATGATCCAGGGCGGTGACCCGCTCGGCACCGGCCGCGGTGGCCCCGGCTACACCTTCAAGGACGAGATCCACCCGAACCTGCGCTTCGACCGCCCGTTCCTGCTGGCCATGGCCAACGCGGGTCCCGGCACCAACGGTTCGCAGTTCTTCGTCACCGTGGACAAGCCGTACTGGCTCGACGGCCGCCACACCATCTTCGGTGAGGTCGTCGAGGGGGACGACGTGGTCACCGCGATCTCCCAGGTCAAGACCGACTCCCAGGACCGTCCCACCGACGACGTGGTGATCAACAGCGTCGAGATCACCCGATAGCGGTGACGGCGCCCCGGCTCCGAGGAGGAACCCGCCCATGACCGCATCCCCACCGCCGTCCGGAGCGGCTCCGGAGCCGGAGCGCCCGGCTCCGCGTACCTGTTACCGCCACCCCGACAGGGAGACGGGGGTCAGTTGCAGCAGGTGCGAGCGGCCGATCTGCCCGGACTGCATGGTCGAGGCGTCCGTGGGCTTCCAGTGCCCCGGCTGCGTCTCGGAGGGGAACCGCGGGGTGCGTCGGGCCAGGACCACCTTCGGAGGCAGGGCCGTCGCCAAGCCGTACGTCACCTGGACGATCCTCGGCATGATGGTGGCCGGGTTCCTCGCCCAGCTGGGTACGTCCACCCCGATCGGGCAGGCGGGCGCCTCGCCACTGGTCTGGGAGTTCGCCATGCTCGGCGTCGGCCGGGTCGAGGACGGAACCCTGCTCGGGGTGCTTCCGGGCGAGTGGTACCGGCTCCTCACGGCCGCGTTCCTGCACGGCAGCATCTTCCACCTGCTGTTCAACGGGTACGCCATGTACCTGCTGGGAACGCAGCTGGAGCGCTGGCTGGGACACGTCCGCTTCCTGACCCTGTGGGTGCTCGGCGCGCTCGCGGGATCGGTGCTCAGCCTCCTGGCGGAGCCCAACCAGTTCTCGGTCGGCGCCTCCGGAGCGATCTTCGCCCTGTTCGGGGCGGTGCTCGTCATCGGCAGGCGCCTGCGCCTGGACCTGCGCATGATCGGCGTCCTGCTGGCGGTCAACCTCGTGCTGACCTTCGTGGTCCCCAACATCTCGTGGACCGCGCACATCGGCGGACTGGTCGCCGGGCTCGTGCTCGGCGCCGTGTTCGCCTACCTGCCCGGAAAGTCCGCCGGGAACCGGGCCCGCACGGTCACGCACGTCCTGCTGGCGGCGGCGTTCGCCGCCCTGCTCGTGGCCCTGGTGACCGCTGCGCCGCTGATCATCCTCGGCTGACGGGGGAGGGGGCGGGGCCCCGGAGGAGACTTCCTCCGGGGCCCCTGCCGTTCACGGACACCCTTGCGCGACCCCCGGTCCACGCCGTGTGCGGGCATGCCGAAGAGAGCTACCCACAGCCTGTGGATAACCCTGTGGAAAACCCGTGTCGTTGCTGTTCACCGGGGTGCGGACATGCCTCTGGAGGAGAGCACCCGGAGGAGGACCCGCGGTCGTCGCCGGGCGATCCGACCGCCCGGCCGAGGGGTCAGTGCCAGCGCGTGGACAGGATGACGGCCACGATGATGCCGCTGAAGCCGATCAGCAGGTTCCAGTTCTGCCAGTCCTGCATGTAGGGGATCTGGCTGCCCGCGATGTAGTAGACGGCGATCCACAGGATGCCCAGCGTGAAGGAGCCGAGCATGGCCGGTGCCAGCCAGCGCGGACTGACCTTGGGCTTCTCCTTCGAAGGAGGCGGCGTGTAGACGGCCTTCTTCTTGCGATCGCTGCGGGACTTGGGCACGGTCGCTGCTCCAGTACGTGGGGCGGGTTCCTGAACGAGAACACAGTCTACGCCCCGGGGGGAGCCCCCGTCACCGGCGGGACGTACCGGATCCGCGTCAGGTTCCGGGGACGCCGGGCCGGGCCCCTCCGCGGCGCCCGTCCCTCCGCGTCACCCGCCCGCACACGGCGGCGGGCCGCCCCGTGCTGTCGCACGGAACGGCCCGCCGTCACGTCCGCCTCCTCAGTCCCTGCGCATGGACGGGAACTCGAAGCCGTCGTCACCGCCGGGAGGGCTCTCGCCACCGTTCTCACCGCCGGGAGGGGTCTCCCCGCCCTCACCCGGAGGGGACTCGCCGCCGTCGTCACCGCCGGGCGGCGGCTCCTGCGTGGCCGGTTCGGTCGCGAGCACGACGTTCACCGTGCTCCCGGGCGCCACGCTCTGCCCCGACCCCGGGTCCTGCCGGATGACCGTGCCGACCGGGCCCTCCGTGCTCGGCTCCTCGGAGAAGGAGGCGCTCAGGTCCCTCTGCGCCAGCGCCGACTCCGCGCCATCGCGGGTCATGCCGACCAGGTCGGGCACCTGCACCTCGTTGGGGCCCGAGGAGATCAGCAGCGTGATGTCGGTGTCCGGCGCGACCGACTCCCCGGCGGCCGGGTCGGTGCCGATCGCCTGGCCCTCGGGCACGCTGTCGTCCGCCCTCTGCTCGGAGGTGACGTTCTCGAAGCCCGCGTCGTTCAGCGTGCCGGTCGCGTCGGACTCGGACTGGCCCTCCACGGACGGGATCTCCATGGCGTCCGGGCCGCTGGAGACGTGCAGGACGATCTCCTCGTCCACCGGGACCTCGTCGCCGGCGGGCGGGTCGGTCTCGATGACCTGTCCCTCCTCGACGTCCTCGCTCGCCTGCTGCTCCTGGGTGACGCTGTCGAAGCCCGCCTCGCTGAGGGAAGCCTGGGCCTCCGCGACGGTGGACCCTGCCACGTCCGGCACCGTGGCGGTCGGCGTCTCGGGATCCCCTTGTCCCAGGTTCATCAGCACGAACACCAGCACCAGGGAGGCGATCACGCCGACGCCCAGCAGGACCCACAGCGCGGTCTTGCCGCCGCGGTTCTTCTCGCGGTCGTCGTAGCGGTCGTCGTAGTCGTCGTCGTAATCGTCGTAGTCGTCGTACCGGTCGGCGGGCGCGGGCGGCATCGCCGTCGTGGCACCGGCGGCGGCCATGGCCATGGTGCCCGCCTGGGTGGGCATCCCCGCCAGGCCGCGCTGGATGTCCGCGCGCATCTCGGCCGCGTTCTGGTACCGCTCCTCGCGGTTCTTGGTCATCGCCCGGAGGGTGACGTCCTCCAGCCAGTGGGGGATCTGGGGGTCGATCTCGCTCGGCGGGACCGGCTCCTCGCGCACGTGCTGGTAGGCGATCGAGACGGGCGAGTCGCCCGTGAACGGCGGACGGCCGGTGAGCAGCTCGTAGAGCACGCAGCCCGTGGAGTAGATGTCGCTGCGCGGGTCCACCCGCTCGCCGCGCGCCTGCTCCGGGGACAGGTACTGGGCGGTGCCGATGACCTGGGAGGCCTGCGTCATCGTCGCCTGGTTGTCGTCCATGGACCGGGCGATGCCGAAGTCCATCACCTTGACGTCGGCGCCACGGGTCAGCATCACGTTCGCGGGCTTGATGTCGCGGTGGACGATCCCGTTGTCGTGGCTGTACTCCAGCGCCTTGAGGATGCCGTCGACCAGCTCCGCCGAGCGCTCCGGCAGGAGGCGCCGGTCGTCGTCCAGCAGCTCCTTCAGGGTCCGCCCGTCCACGTACTCCATGACGATGTAGGGGATGGACACCCCGTCGATCATGTCCTCGCCGGTGTCGTACACCGCGATGATGGCCGGGTGGTTCAGGGAGGCGGCGGACTGCGCCTCCCGTCTGAACCTGGCCTGGAAGATGTGGTCCCGGGCCATGTCGTGTCGGAGGGTCTTGATGGCGACGAGCCGGTCGAGACGCAGGTCGCGTGCGCGGTAGACCTCGGCCATGCCGCCGCGCCCGACGATGGTGTCGAGCTCGTAGCGTCCGCCGAGGAGCCGGGGCTGGGACATGTCGTGTAGTGATCCTCGTGTCTTCCGGAGGCCGCCCGCGGGCCGCCGCCTACCCTGAACGTCTCTCGCTCACGGTTTCTAGTCTGCGTTCACTCCGCCGTTTTCTCCGCCGCCAGCTTCCCCGCCATCGTCACCGCCACCGCCGCCGTTGCCCGGGGGAGTTTCCTCGCCCCCTGGCGGTCCCGGGGTGCCGTTGTCGGGCGGAGGGCTCTGGCCGCCCCCGGAGTCGTCGTCCTCACCGTCCTCGGGAGCGTCGCTCTCCTCGGCGCCCTCCTCCGGGGAGGGGCTCGGGCTCTCCACCGGGTCCTGCGGCTCCGTGTTCCAGCCGGTGTCGCCCTCCGGGGCCACGGGGACGTCCGCCGGGGCGGTCTCCTCGGGCTCCTCGGTCTCCTCCGGTGAGGAAGAAGGGGTAGCCGCAGGAGGGTCGACGGTGTCGCGCACGTTACCCACCTCGGACCTCCCGTTGGACAGGAATCCGGCCACCACCGCGGCCGCGATGATGATCGCCGCGGCCGCGGCCGCGAGGATCACGGGCACGCTGACGCGGCGGCGCCGCTCCGGTGCCCCGGCCAGCCTAGCCGACGCGTCCTCCTGACCGGTGACGGTGGTCGGCTGACCTCCGGTCCGGTACGTCATCGCACCCGAACCGGGTCCGGTCACCGCTCCCACCACCGCGGTCTGGGCCATGCCCTGGAACCCGGTGGAGGGCGTGGGCGGACCGGTTCCGGCGTTGGAGCGGATCACCGCGGCCGTGTGCGCGACCTCGCTGGCCGACGCGGGCCGGTCCTCGGGCTCCTTCAGCAGCAGGGAGGACACCAGGTGGTCGACGTCCGCGGGCACGTCGTCGGGCAGTTCCGGCGGCTCCTCGCGGGTGTGCGCGAGGGCGAGCGCCACCGGGGTGTCGCCGGTGAACGGCGGTGTTCCGGCCAGGCACTCGTAGGCCACCACGCCGAGGGCGTACAGGTCCGAGGAGGAGGTCGCGGGCCTGCCCGAGGCCTGCTCGGGGGAGATGTACTGGGCGGTACCCATGACCATGCCGGTCTGGGTGAGGGTGACCGACATGTCGCCGCGGGCGATGCCGAAGTCGGTCAACTTGAGTTGGCCGTCCGGGGTGACCAGCAGGTTGCCCGGCTTGATGTCGCGGTGCACCACGCCGCGCGCGTGCGCGGCGGCCAGGGCCTTGGCCGCCTGGTACACGAAGTCCAGGGTCTGGTCCGCGCTGAGGTGGCCCCGCTCGCGCAGGACCTGGGAGAGCGGTTCGCCGACCACGAGTTCCATGATCAGGAAGGCGCGGCCGTTCTCCTCGCCGTAGTCGTAGACCTGGGCGATCCCGGGGTGGGAGAGGCCGGCGGTGATCCGGCCCTCGGTGCGGAACCGCTCCCTGGCCGTCGGCTCGGCCATCTGGGAGGGGTGCAGCAGTTTGACCGCCACGGGCCGGTTGAGCAGGGTGTCGGTGGCCTTCCAGACCGTACCCATGCCACCGGAGCCCACCTGCTCCTCCAGGCGGTAACGGTCGCTCAGAACGGTCCCGGTGAGGTCACCGGGACCGTTCTGGGAAGACGGTTCGTAGGCGCTCACTACTGAACCACTGCCTCCATCATCTGACGGGCGATCGGGGCGGCGATCTCGCCGCCGCTGCTGCCGCCGTACTCGACCACGACCGCGACCGCGATCTGCGGGTCGTCAGCCGGGGCGAAGCCGATGAACCAGTTGTGGGTGGGGCTGTCCGGGCCGGTCTCGGCGGTACCGGTCTTGCCCGCGACCTCCATACCGGAGATGGCCGCGTTGGTGCCCGAGCCGCCCGGCCCGGTGACCAGGGTCATCATCTCGGTGAGGTCCTCGGCCGTGCTGGCGCTGACCGCCTGCGAGTAGCTCTCCGGGCTGGTCTGGGTGACCACGGACAGGTCCGAGTCGCGCACGGTGTCCACCGCGTAGGGCTTCATGACCTCACCCGAGTTGGCCACGCCCGCGGCGACCATCGCCATCTGGAGCGGGGTCGCCTGCACGTTGGACTGACCGATGCCGGCGCGGCCCAGGATGTTGCGGTCGGTCTCCACCGGGGCGCTGCTCGGGATCACCGACAGCGGGACGTTCAGCTCCTCCTCGCGGTTGAACCCGAACGCGGTGGCCTGCTCCGACAGGGCCTCGCCGCCCATCTCGATCGCCCAGTTGGCCATCGAGGTGTTGCAGGAGATCTGGATCGAGTGCGCCAGGGTGTCGGGCTGGCCGCCGTTGCAGGTCCCGCCCGGGGTGGCGTTGGGCAGTGTCCCGCCCAGCTCCAGCACGTCGGGCGCCTCCTGGGTGCTCTCCGGAGTGGCCTCCATGTGCTCCATGGCCGCCGCGGCGGTCACCACCTTGAACGTCGATCCCGGCGGGTAGAACTCGTGTAGGGCCCGGTTGAGCAGCGGCTTGCGCGGGTCGGCCTCCAGCTCCGTGTAGTTGGCCACGGCCGCCTCGGTGTCGGTGATGCTGACGACCTCGTTGGCGTCGTAGGACGGGTAGGACACCGCGCCCAGGATCGCCCCCGTGCTGGGGTCGAGCGCCACGGCCGCGCCGTTCTTGTCGCCCAGGTTCTGGAAGCCCTCGTGGGCCGCCTGCTGCACCTCCGGGTCCAGGGTGAGCTGGACCTGGGCGCCCTCGGGCTCGCGGCCGGTGATGATGTCGCGGAAGTTGCGCACCGCCAGCCGGTCGTCGGTGCCGTCGAGCAGCGAGTTCTCGGCGAGTTCGATGCCCGAGGCGCCGTAGGTGCGGAAGGAGCCGACGATCGGCGTGTACAGTCCGCCGCCCTCGTACATGCGCTGGTACTCGGGGGACTGGCCCTCGTCGGCGATGTTCTCCGAGTAGGCCACGTTGTCGTCCGCGACCAGGATGGGGCCGCGGGCCTCGCTGAGCCGTTCGGTGAACTGGCGCCGGTTGAGCGGGTCCTCCTTGATCGCCGCCGCCTGGAAGCCCTGGAGCCAGGTGACGTTGGCCATCAGGATCAGGATCAGGAGGAAGGCGAAGATGCTGAGTCTGCGGATCGGTGTGTTCATCGTCGGATCACCTGTGTCGCGCCCTCGTCCTGGATGGCCTGCGGTGCGGGGCGCCGGGCGTTGTCACTGATGCGGAGCAGGATCCCCATCATGATCCAGTTCGCCATCAGCGCGGAACCGCCCGCCGCCATGAAGGGCGTGGTCGAGCCGGTCAGCGGGATCACCCGGGTCAGGCCGCCCAGGACGATGAAGACCTGGTACGCCAGAAGGAAGGCGACACCGCTGGCCAGCAGCTTGTTGAACGCTCCGGTGGCCGCGAGCGCCATGCGCATGCCGCGTTCCACCAGCAGGCCGAGCACCATGAGGATGGCGAGCAGGCCGGTCAGGCCCAGCTCCTCGCCGATCGTGGCGAGGATGAGGTCGCTGTCGGCGGCGAAGGTGCTGTACAGCTCCCCCGCGCCGAGGCCGGTGCCGAAGAGGCCGCCGTAGGCCATGGCCACCAGCCCCTGCACCAGCTGCGCGCTGCCGCCGACCGCGTCGTAGACCTCCTGGTCGAAGGCGTTGAACCAGATGTTGACGCGGGCCTGGACGTGCCAGAAGAGCAGGTAGGCCACGAACGCCCCGCCGACGAACAGGACCAGGCCGATGGTCACCCACGAGGAGCGCTGGGTGGCCACGTACAGCATCGCCAGGAACGTGCCGAAGAGCAGCAGCGAGGTGCCCAGGTCGCGCAGGAGCACCAGCATGCCGATGGCCAGCACCCAGCCGACCAGGATCGGCGCCAGGTCGCGTGCCCGGGGCAGTTCGATGAGGGTGAAGCGGCCGACCTTGATCGGCTTGCCGACGATCTGGAGGACCTGGCGTTTGCTCATCAGATAGGACGCCAGGAAGATCACCAGGGCGATCTTGGCGAACTCCGACGGCTGCATGGTGAACGGCCCGATGCCGATCCACAGCCGTGCGCCGTACACCTCCTGGCCCAGGCCGGGGATGATCGGCAGGGCGAGCAGGACGATCGCGACCAGGCCGCTGACGTAGGTGTAGCGCTGGAGGACGCGGGGGTCCTTGAGGAAGATGATGATGAGGAAGCACAGGACCAGGCCGACCGCGGTCCACATCAGCTGCGAGCCGACCCCGGCGCGCTCGATGTCCTCGGCCTCGCCCGCCTGGATCCGCCAGATCATCGCCACGCCGACCCCGTTGAGGAACAGCGTGCAGGGCAGGATCAGCGGGTCGGCGTAGGGCGCCACGAAGCGCATCGCCACGTGCGCGGCGGCCGACAGGGCGGCGAAGGTCAGGCCCACCGTCCACATCGCGGCGGGGACCTGGCCGTTGAGGTTGACGCCCGCGATCGCGATGCCCGCCATGGTGATGACGATGGCGAAGAGGATGAGGACCAGCTCGGCGTTGCGCCTCTTGACGGGCGGCAGCGCGGTCGGCGCCTCGGGTTCGGAAGCCTTACTCACGTGGGCTCACCCGGACCCTTCCTCGGTCCGGGTCCCGGCCGCGCCCTCGCCCAGCACGTCGACGCTCGCGCGGGCGTCGTCCAGGCTCTCCGCGGGCAGGGTGTTCTCCACCGAGCCGCGGTCGGCCTCCGAGAGCGAGTCCAGGGTGATCTCGGTCCCCTCCACCTCCTCCGACAGGCTGAAGCCCGCGATGTCGGTGTTGATGCCCTGGTAGATGCTGACGGTGTCCCCCGAGGGGGAGGGACCCACGTAGTACTGGCTGTTCACGTACCGGCTGCCGAAGTAGTACGTGGCCCCCGCGACGACGGCGACCACGACCAGGAACACGAGCACCATCGGCCACCAGCGCCTGGAGCGGTACTCGGGTTCCGGACGGCCCCGCCGGTCGGCCGGCGGGGCCTCGTAGTCGTCGTACTCGCCGTTGTAGGGCTCCTGGTAGGCGCCGCCCGCGGCGTAGGCGTCCGGTCCGGGCTCGTCCCGGACGGGGTCCATCTCGGCGGTGTCGCCGGAGCCCCCGCGCAGTTCCTGCGCTCGTCTGGCGGGTGTGTCGTTGCCCTGGTCGACGTTCTCGCGGCGCTGGTCGGCGGCGCCGACCACCTGGGAGGCGTGGGTGGGCCCCTCGCTGTCGGTCTCGGCCTCGATGACGTCGGCGACGACCGCGGTGATGTTGTCCGGGCCGCCTCCGCGGATGGCAAGCTCGATGAGCTTCTTGGCCGCGCCGCGCGGGTCGGCCTCGGTGGCGAGGGTCTCGTGGATGGTCTTCTTGCTGACCACGCCGGAGAGCCCGTCGGAGCAGAGCAGGTAGCGGTCGCCCGCCTTGGCCTCGCTGATGGAGATGTCGGGGTCGACCGGGCTCTTGCCGTCCAGGGCGCGCAGGATGAGGGACCGCTGCGGGTGGGTGGCGACCTCCTCCTCGGTGATCTTGCCCTCGTCCACCAGGGTCTGCACCAGGGTGTGGTCGTGGGTGATCTGCTCGAAGCGGGGGCCGCGCATGAGGTAGGCGCGGGAGTCACCGATGTGGATGAGCGCCACCCGCGGGCCGGCCCAGAGCATGGCCGTCAGGGTGGTGCCCATGTTCTCCAGCTGGGGCTCCTCCAAGATCCTGCGCGACAGGGAGGCGTTGGCCTGCTCGACGGCGCGCTGGAGCACCTCGGCCATCTCGTCGGACCGGGGCGGCTCGGAGTCGAGGCGGCGGATCGAGGAGATCGCGATGGAGCTGGCCACCTCACCGCCCGCGTAACCGCCCATGCCGTCGGCGACCGCGAGGAGGTTCTGGCCGGCGTAGCCGGAGTCTTCGTTGCCTTCGCGGAGGCATCCTACGTCGGAGTACGCCGCGTATCGGAGAGCGATTGTCATTTGCGCAGTTCCAGGACGGTTTTGCCGATACGGATGGGCTGTCCCACCGTGATGGGCTGGGGGCGGTTCAGCTTCTGCTGGCCGAGGTAGGTGCCGTTCGTCGAGTTCAGGTCCTCCACGAACCAGCGGCCGTTGTCGGAGTAGACGCGCGCGTGGCGGCCGGACGCGTAGTCGTCGGTGATGACGAGCGTGGAGTCCGGGGCGCGTCCGATGAGGATGGGCTGCGAGGCGAGGTCGACGCTGGTGCCCTTGAGCGACCCCTGGGTGACGACCAGGGCCGTGGGCTCGTTCCGGCGCGCGCGGGGCGGCCGGGCGGGCTGCGCCGAGGAGTACGACGGGGAGGGGTCCCGGTCCCGGCGCGGCGCCGCCGGGCGCGTTTTCCTCCGGGGCTTCTTGTTGGAGCCGAAGAGATCCGTGCGGATCACACCGATCGCGGTGAGGACGAACAGCCAAAGCCCCGCGAGATACACGATCTTGATCAGTATGAGGGTCAAGTTGGACATCGAACTGCTCTTCAGCCCCTGTCGTGCTTCGGCCGGGATGGCGGTCATCTGCGCCGCCACCATGTCTGCCCACCTTCGGGTCGGTGAGTCTCGAGGTCGCTGGACGCGGCCTGCGGCCGCGGCCATTGTGCCCGATCGGTCGGGTCTTCGCGGAGACTACCCTCCCGGCCGGATATCTGACAGCGGGCCTGAGCCCGGCCCGCCCCTTGTCAGACGCCCGCGGAACCGCGTTGGTTTTCGGATCCGCCGCCGGGCGTCAGTCGCGGCGGAACGTCATGGTGGTGCGGCCGAGGCTGATCCTGCTGCCGTCCACCAGGCGGGCCTGCCTGACCTGCTGTCCGTTGACGAAGGTCCCGTTCGTCGACCCCTTGTCCACCAGGATGGCCTCGTCGCCGTCCAGCCGGATCTCCACGTGGTGACGGGAGACGCCGTTGTCGACCAGGCGCAGGTCGCAGTCGGTGCCGCGGCCCAACAGGGTGACCGGGGTGGTCAGCTCGAAGGACTGCTGCATCCCGTGGCTGGCGATGGCGCCCTCGGCGGCGGCGCCGCCGGGGGAGATCAGCAGACGCGGACGTCCGGTCTGCTGCTGGCCCCCACTCGGGCCGGGGTCGCCGACCGGCTGACGGACCTCGCCGTCCTTGCCGACCATGGTGCCGCGCACGACGCCGGAGCGGATGCGGAAGCGGCCGGTCTTGAGGCCTTCGTCGGACCTGAAGTGAACGCGGACCGGCCCGACGAAGGAGTAGCCCTGCTCCGTCGCGTAGTCGCGCGCCAGCTTGGACAGCTCCTGCCCCAGGCTGTCGGCGTAGACTTCGAGGCGCTCTTTGTCGCTGGCGGCCAGTTCGACGATGAAGTCGTTCGGAACCAGGGTGCGGCCTTGGGCGACGATCGCCGCACGCTCGTCCATCTCACGCTGGACGGCGCTCGCCACCTCGACCGGTTGGAGCTCGGACTTGAAGGCCATCGCGAAGGTGCCTTCGATCATGCCCTCAAGCCTGCGCTCGAAGCGTTGGAGCACTCCCACGAGGTACCTCCCTTTTGTACTCCACTTCGTATGTGTAGACGATCGTAACCGGGCCAAGGTGCCCCTGGTTTCAGGCGCACCCTCGGGACCGCCGTCTGAGGGCCGCGAACCGGTGGTCCGAAACGCGTGTGCGACCCACCTTCAGACCGTGCTAGCCTTATCCATGTCGCCAGGGAGAAACGGACGAAAAGCCCGGTTCACCTGGCAACACAACTGAATGGCATGTCACTCGGGCGGGTGGCGGAACGGTAGACGCGCACGGTTCAGGTCCGTGTGTCCGAAAGGATGTGAGGGTTCAAATCCCTCCTCGCCCACGTTGCGCGGGTTGCTGCTCGCCGACCTTCGGTCGGCTCGCGGCAGCCCGCGGTTTCTTTTTCGGGGGACGACCCCCGTGCCCCCGACTGGCGCGGGTTGCTGCTTGTCGGCCTTCGGTCGGCTCGCGGCAGCCCGCGGTTTCTTTTTCGGGGGACGACCCCCGTGCCCCCGACTGGCGCGGGTTGCTGCTCGCTGGCCTCTGGCTAGCTCGCGGCAGCCCGCGATGTGTTTTTCGGGGGACGAACCTTTCGTACCCCCGGTGGGGTCAGGATACCCGGTGAGGGCCACGTGACGGCTTCGCCGGGTTCTCGCTTTCCTGGTCCCTGCCCAGGTCCCGGTCCTGTGTCCGGAACCGAAGCACGCCACGGACCGGAACCGGGCGGCATCCCCGCCCGATCCCGGTCCCGGTACCCGTGTCGTCAGCTCCGGTTCTCCCGTCCCCTCCTCAGTCGGCCCTCCTCGCCCCGTCGAGGTCCCACACCCGCAGGTGCCCGCACATACCGTTGCGCAGCGGCCCGGGAGGGGAGTCGGCGGTGTAGACGGCCGAGCCGGCGAGGTGTTCCCCGTCACCCCGGCCCAGTGCCTCCAGGTGCCGCACGGTGGTCCGCGCCTGGTGGACCGGTCCCCTGTCGACGTGGTGGTGCCAACCGGCGGCCCGGTCCCGGACCAGCTCCGTGGCGGCCCGGTACAGCCCCTTCAGCGCGTCCGGCCCCTCCCGCTCCACCCGTTCCCTCAGCTCCAGGTAGCCCTCCACGGCGAGGTCCCGGCGCTCCCGCGCCGCGCGCTCGGCCGAGGTGACGGCCCGGGGCAGCACGGTGGCCCGGCGGTAGGCGTCCGGATCGACCAGGACCCCGCCCGGGTAGGTGAGCACGGCGTCGCCCGACTCCGGCAGACCGGCGTTCTGCATGACCACCAGGATCTCCAGGTCGCCGCTGTCGTTGACCAGCCGGTGCACGGTCCCCGGCGTGAACCACAGCAGGCTGCCGGGCCGCAGCGGGGTCCGCTGGAACCCCGCGCCGCTCAGGGTCTCCAGCACGCCCTCGCCCCGGAGCACCACGTACCCCTCCGCCGAGGCGGTGTGCAGGTGGGGCGAGCCCCCCGCGCGACCGTCGACGGCGGGCCAGTCGTAGACCCGCAGGTGGGAGACGGCGGTGCCGCCGGGGAACCCGGGGACGCGCGGGGCGTTCATCGCACCTCCCCGCCGGAGTCCCCGCCCGTGCCGCCGTCGGCGCCCGCCTCAGCACCCGGGACAGGGCCGGGGGCGGCGCGCTCGGAGGCCGCGTCCGCCAGTTCGCCCAGGCCGAGGTCGGCCAGGGTCCTGGCCCCCTCCGCGCCCCGGTCCCCGTCGGCGACGACGACCGCGTACCGGTAGGCGAGGGAGCCCCCCGCGGGGACGGTCACCACCTCGTCGAAGAAGGGTGCCGGGCACACGCAGGCGAAGATCCCGCTGCGCACGAACCACTTCACGGGGTGGCCGGGGTTGTCGGGGGCGTCCACGAACGTCAGCGTCGACGCCCCGTCCGTGCCGTCGTGGCGGCCGGTGAAGGCCAGCCAGGGCGACCGCGTTCCCATGAGGTCGTCGTCGCCCTCCCTCCCCTCCGTGTAGGCGCGGCCCCCGCTGAAGGAGCGGGGCCCGCGCCAGAACAGGCCTCCGTACCCGGCGTTGGGCCGTCCCTCCGTGGTGGGGCTGCCGAAGGGGACCTCCTCCTCCGTCAGGTTGGTGAAGGAGGTCGTGAACACCATCGTCCAGGCCCCCCGGCCGGGGGCCGCGGTGAACCGCAGCCCCCGGCGCTCGGAGAACCAGGTCTCGCCCTGCTCGGTCACCCACTCCAGTCGTTCTCCGATCGAGACCCGTTCCGGTGAGGCCTCGATCCGATCGAAGGATCGGTGCTCTGTCGAGCCGTCGTTGGCGAGCTGCCGGTACCCCGTGTCCCGGAGGTAGGTCGGGCCGCCCCAGAAGTTGGCCGGTCCGACGTTGGGCAGGGACCACGCGATCCCCTTGTGCCACACGTGGTCGTGCGGCCGGTACAGGCTGACGGTGTCCCCGCCCAGGGTGCGGATCGGGTGGAGGTAGGGGCGCGGCGACTCCAGCTGCACGTCCCAGGGCCGGTACACGTAGCGGACGAGTTCGCTCCCGTCGTGGGTCAGGCGCAGCGAGCGCCCCTGATCGTGGACCAGCCCCAGGCCGCTCCCGGCGGGCTCTCCGCCGCCTGCCGTGGTCGCCGTGGTGTTCGCGGACATGTCCTTACCCTTCTGTCGCCTCTGTCGCCGTGGGGGAGGGGGGAGGGCCGCGGCCGTCACTCCTCGATGAAGTACTGCTCGGGGTTGGTCGGCCCGGGGTCGTTGTAGTTACCGGAGGAGGGCATCGACTCGGGCACGTTGTGGAAGTGGTCCGCGACGATCCCGTAGCCGGTCGGGCTCAGGCTGACGCCCATCGCGTAGAACCGCTCCTGGGAGACCGCCAGGAACTCGCGCATCAGCTCCTCGCGGGCCTCGGGGTCGGGCTCGGCCTGGACGGCGTCGTACATCTCCAGGTGCTCGCGCACGTCGGCGGGCGGCTCCTGGGAGCGCGGGTCCTCGCCGTCGGAGACGTACCACTGGGCCCACGGGATGGCGAAGTTGGACTCCCCGCTCTGGGTGGGCGCGTACCAGCGGGGGTCGTACATCGCGTCCATCATGCCGTTGTCGCCCGACCACACGTTGGCGTCGTGCTCGTTGTTCTCCCGGCGGGTCTGCCACAGCGAGCGGTCCTCGGTGCTGAGCTCCACGTCGATGTCCAGCTCCTGCCAGAAGCCGACGACCATCTCCATCGAGTCCACGATGTCGGGGCGGAAGTCCGTGGGCACCGACAGCGTGAAGCGCACCGTCTCGCCGCGCGGGCTCGTGCGGAAGCCGTCGGAGTCGCGCCCGTCGTAGCCCGCCTCGTCGAGGAGCTCGTTGGCCAGGTCGAGGTCGTACTCGGTGTACTGCTTGGCCAGCTCCTCGTTGTGGAAGGGGCTGTCCTCGCGGGGAGCGCCCTGCCAGGGCTCACCCTGCTCGCGGTAGACGACGTCGATGATGTCCTGACGGTTGATGGCGTGTGAGAGCGCCACCCGGAAGTCGCGGTCGTTGAAGGTCTCGCGCAGCTCCTCGTCCTCGTGGGTGAGGTTGAGGGAGATCATCGCGGTGTTCATCTCCGCGGGCCGCAGCTCGAAGAAGTCGTAGCCGCCCGACTCGCGCGCCTCGGCCAGAGTGGGCCTGTTCTCCAGGGTGTTGAAGTGCCGCGAGTGCATGTCGAACTCGCCGTTGAGCGCCCTGACCAGCATGACCTCCTCGTCCGGGAGGATGTCGAAGACGACCCGGTCGATGTAGGGGAGCTGGTTGCCCTCGGTGTCGACCTTCCAGTAGTAGGGGTTGCGCTCCAGCACCATCCGCCCGGAGTCGGCCAGCGGCTCCACGACCTGCCACGGGTACATGGTGGGGATGTCGGGGTTCTGCCAGTACTGGGCGCTGTTGATCACCCCGGCCTTGTCCTCGAACATCTCGACCCAGCCGGCGTACCCCTCCTCCTCGGCCAGCTCGTCGGCGTCGGGGTTGTACTCGATGTGGAACCGCTCCAGGTAGTGCTTGGGCTTGGTCACCACCTGGTACTGGAGGAGGTCGTATCCGGCCCACAGGGCGTCGGGCTCGTCGAAGGTGATGGTGAGGGTCTGATCGTCGACCTTCTCGGCGGTGCCGGGATTGGCGGCCGCGACCGGCGTCAGCGCCTCGTTGTTGTAGATGTCGTTGAAGGCGAACACGACGTCGTCGGAGGTGAACGGCTCGCCGTCGGACCAGCGCAGGCCCGCGCGCAGGGTGAAGGTCAGCTCGGTGGCGTCCTCGTTGTACTCCCAGGACTCGGCGAGGTTGGGGATCACCTCCTGCCACTCGGGGTCCCAGCGGGTGAGGTTCTCGTAGCCCACGGTCCTGCCGAGCCAGGGCCAGTCGCCCACGCCGAGGATGGCGGTGTTCCACTCGCCGCCGTACACGCCGACGCGGTCGTGGGGCTCCACCACCAGCGGATCGTCGGGCAGCCGCTCCTCCAGCGGGGGCAGGTCGCCCGACTCCACGAGGGCGGCGAGCATCGGCGCCTCGCCGGTGCCCTCCACCCGTTCGCCCTCCTCGACCTCGGGGTCGAGGGAGAGGAAGGTGCATCCGGCGGTCATCACGACCGCCGCCGCTCCCGCGGCGGCGCCCAGCCACCGCCTCCCGCCGTCTGCTGTCCGTCGTCTCATGAGTCCTTCTCCTGCCTCGTGGGGGGTTCCCGCGTCGCGCGGGCCGGGGGACCGGTGGTCGTGGTGCCGGGCGCGGAGTCCGCGGTGATCCCGGCCAGGTCGAGCTCCTCGGCGTGGTGGCACGCCACCGTGCGGCCCGACGTGACGGTGCGCGGCGCGGGGTCCTCTGCGGCGCACAGGTCGGTGGCGTACCCGCACCGGGGGTGGAAGGGGCATCCGGACGGCGGCCGCGAGGGGTCGGGCACCTCGCCGGTGAGCCGGACGCGCTCGCGGGTGCCGCGCAGCCGCGGGTCGGGGATGGGCACGGCGGAGATCAGCGCCTCGGTGTAGGGGTGCCGCGGCCGCCGGAACAGCTCGTCGGTGGGCGCCACCTCCACGATCCGGCCGAGGTACATGACCGCGACCCGGTCGCACACGTGCTCGACCACCGACAGGTCGTGCGAGACGAACAGGTAGGTCAGGCCCAGGTCGTCCTGGAGGTTCTGGAGGAGGTTGAGGATCTGCGAGCGCACGGAGGTGTCCAGGGCGCTGACCGCCTCGTCGGCCACGACCAGGCGCGGACCCGGGACCAGGGCGCGGGCGATGGCCGCCCGCTGGCGCTGGCCCCCGGAGAACGCGTGCGGGTAGCGGCGCAGGTGGTCGGGGTGCAGCCCCACCCGCTCCATGGCCTCGCGCACGCGCGCCTCCAACTCCTGCCCGCGCAGCCCCAGCAGCATCCGCAGGGGCTCCCCCACGATGTCGCGCAGGGTCATCCGGGGGTTGAGGGAGGACTGCGGGTCCTGGAAGACCATCCGCACCTCGCGCCGGTAGACGGCGGTGTCGTCGCCGGACAGCGCCAGGGCCTCCAGGACGCGGCCGTCGGAGGCGCGGTAGCGGATCCGCCCGGTGGCCTCCGGACGGGCCCGCATGATGCTCGAACCCAGGGTGGTCTTGCCGCACCCGGACTCCCCGACCAGACCGAGGGTCTCGCCCGGGTACACGTCCAGGTCCACCCCGGCCACGGCCCGCACGTGGCGGGGGCCGCGCCGGGAGCGCCCGCGCACGGGGTAGTCCACCCGCAGGTCGCGGATGCTCAGGACGGGTTCGGCCGCGGGCGCGGACGCGGGTCCGTGCGGCGCGGGATCCGGCGGTCCGGCCGGTGTCTCAGTCGGCATCGACGGTCTCCTTGCCGGTCGGTTCGGCGCCCGCGCCGCCGGGAGGCGGGGTGCCCCCCTCCAGGAGGCAGCGCACCCGGCGGCCGGGCCCGGGGGCGGTGACCGGGGGGACGGTGGTGTCGCACAGTCCCTCCACGGCCTCGGGGCACCGGGTGCGGAACACGCAGCCGGTGGGCTGCCTCCCGGGGTCGGGGATGGCGCCCCGGATGGTGGGCAGGCGGTGCGAGCGGGCCGCGCCGATCCGGGGGACCGCCTCCAGCAGGGCGCGGGTGTAGGGGTGGCGGGGGTCGTGGAAGATCTCGTCCACCGGCCCCTGCTCGACCACCGTGCCCAGGTACATGACGGCGACCTCGTCGGCGATCTCGGCGACCACGCCCATGTCGTGGGTGATGAAGAGCAGGCCCATACCGGTGTCGCGGCGCAGATCGGCGAACAGGTCGAGGATCTGGGCCTGGGTGGTCACGTCCAGCGCGGTGGTGGGCTCGTCGGCGATGAGCACGCGCGGCCCGCACGCCAGGGCCATCGCGATCATGACCCGCTGCCGCATTCCGCCGGAGAGCTGGAAGGGGTAGGAGTCCACGACGCGCCCGGCGCCGGGGACCCGCACGCGTTCGAGCAGGTCCACGGAGCGTTCGCGGGCCTCCCGGCGGGACACGCGGTGGTGCACGCGCAGGGACTCGCCGATCTGGTTGCCGACGGTGTGCACCAGGGACAGCGAGGACATGGGTTCCTGGAAGACCATGGCCACCTCGCGGCCGCGCACCGCGCGGATCTCCCTGCCGGTGGGGCGCAGGGCGGCCAGGTCCAGGGGCTCCCCGCCCTCTCCTTCCGGGTGCAGCAGGATCCTGCCGCCCACCACCTCGCCGGGCGGCTCCACCAGTCGCAGCACCGAGCGGGCCATGGCGCTCTTGCCGCAGCCGCTCTCGCCGACCACGCACAGCGTGCTGCCACGGCGGACCGCCAGGTCCACCCCGTCCACGGCGCGCACCACGGTGTCGTCGGTGGTGAAGTGGGTCCGAAGGTCCTGGATGTCCAGGACGACGTCGTCGCGGGTCTGGGCCGTCACGGCGGCCACCTCCCTCACCTGTACGGGTCGGCGGCGTCGCGGACGCCGTCGCCGACGAAGTTGAGCACCAGCACCGCCACAGTCACCGCGGCCCCGGGCAGCAGCAGCCAGGGGGCGCCCGCGATCGAGTGGATGTTCTGCGCCTCCTGGAGGAGGACGCCCCAGCTCACGACCGGTGGTTGCAGACCCAGGCCCAGGAAGGACAGCGAGGTCTCGGCCAGGATCATGAACGGCACGGCCAGGGTCAGCGAGGCGATGATGTGGCTGGTGAAGGACGGCAGCATGTGGCGGGCGATGACCCGTCCGGTGCCGCAGCCGTCCAGTCGGGCGGCCGTCACGAAGTCCTCCTGGCGCAGCGACAGGAACCGGCCGCGCACCACGCGCGCCAGATCGGTCCAGCCGATGAGCGACAGGAGCACGGTGATGGCGACGTAGGTCTGCACCGACCCCCACTCGCGGGGGACGGCGGCGGACAGGCCCATCCACAGCGGGATCGTGGGGATGGACATCAGGAACTCGATGACGCGCTGGATGGCGTTGTCGACGCGTCCGCCGAGGTAGCCGGACAGGCCGCCGAGCACGAGGCCCAAGGCGAAGGACAGCGCGACCCCGGCCAGGCCGATGGACATCGACACCCGGGTGCCGTAGACGATCCGGGAGGCCATGTCGCGGCCGTTGCGGTCGGCGCCCAGGAAGTACACGTTCTGGTCGGGGTCGCTGGCGCCGATCAGGTGGATGTCCGAGGGGATCAGGCCCCACATCTCGTAGGGCTCGCCACGCACGAACAGGCCGACGGGGATCTTCACGGACTCGTCGACGGTGTAGGTGTTGGCGAGCGTCTCGGGGTCGCGCTCCACCCGGTAGCCGTACACGTACATGCCCAGGTCGAAGCCGTCGGAGGTGTCCACGACGCGCAGCGCCTGCGGCGGGGCGTAGGTGCGCTCGGCGTTGTAGGCGTCCGGTGTGCTGGGCGCGACGAACTCGGAGAACACCGACACCAGGACCAGCGCACACAGCACGAGCGCGCCGGCGACGGCCAGCTTGTTGCGGCGGAAGCGCCGCCAGACGAGCACGCGCTGGGGCGCCTCTCCCCGCGGGTCCGCGGCGGCCGGGGGCTCGGTCGCCCCGGGTCCGGCGGCGGTAGCGCCTCGGGGCTCCTCGGGGGGCGGGGGGCGGTCGGGCAGGGCTGCCATGGGTCACACCCTCTCGACGTGGTGGTGGCGGATGCGCGGGTCCCACCAGGCCAGCAGCAGGTCGGACAGCAGGGTGCCGACGACCGTCAGCACGCCGAGGACGAGGATGAAGCTCCCGGCCAGGTACATGTCCTGGTTGCGCAGGGCCTCCACCAGCAGTGGTCCGGTCGTCTCCAGGCTCAGCACGATGGAGACCATCACCTCGCCGCCCACGAGCGTGGGCAGGATCCAGCCGATGGTGCTGATGAAGGGGCTGAGCGCCATGCGCACGGGGTACTTGAGGATGACCCGCCACTCGGGCAGGCCCTTTGCGCGGGCCGTGGTGACGTAGGGCTTGCGCAGCTCGTCCAGGAGGTTGGCGCGCAGCACGCGTACGAGCGCCGCCGTGCCCGCGGTGCCGATGATGAGCACCGGTATCCACAGGTTGGACACCACGTCCAGGACCTTGCCCAGGTTCCAGGCGGCGTCGGCGTACTCGCGCGAGACGATGCCGCCCACGCTCTGGCCGAAGTAGCGGAAGGACACCCAGGCGAAGATCAGCGCGAGCATGAAGTTCGGCGTGGCCAGGCCGACGAACCCGACGAAGGTCACCGCGTAGTCGCCCGGCGAGTACTGGCGGACCGCCGAGTACACCCCGATCGGGAAGGCGACCGCCCAGCTCAGCAGGAGGGTGACCAGGGCCAGGGCCAGGGTGAGGCCGATTCGGTCCCACATCAGGTCGGCCACCTCGCGGTGGTACTGGAAGGACTGGCCGAAGTCGCCCTCCAGGACGATCCCGGAGATCCAGTTCCAGTACTGGACGAGGAAGGGGTCGTTGAGCCCGTACCTCTCCTCCAGGGCGCGGATCTGGGCGCTGTCCACGCCCTGCCCCTGCGCGGACAGCTCGGCGATGTAGGCGGTGAGGAAGTCGCCCGGGGGGAGCTGGATGACCAGGAACGCGACCAGCGAGATCGCCAGCAGGGTCGGGACCATGTACAGCACGCGGCGGATCACGTAGCGGCGCACGGCGTCCCCCTCGGCGCGGGCGACGGGCGGGGGCCGTCCGGGCGGCCCCCGGGACCGCGCGCCGGCGGGCGCGGCCTCACCACCGGACCGCACCGCCGTCCATGCGCGCGTGGAACGGCGACTCCGGCCCCAGGTCGGCGGGGGTGACGGGCCGCCCCTCGAAGGCGGAGGAGTAGACCCCCGCGACCAGGCGCATCGTCCGCAGCGACTCGGCGGAGGACACGGGCGGGGCGGTGCCCTCGCGCAGCGCCTCCAGCACCCGGGCGATCTGCGCGCGGTGCCCGCTGTCGGTGCCGTGCTCCCCCGCCTCCCAGGCGGCCGTGACCTCCTCCTCGAACCCCGGGGCCGGGGTGATCCGCCAGTTCCCGTCGCCGTAGCCGTAGAGGTGGACCAGCTCGACGGTCGCCCGCTCGAAGTCGATCCGGATCCGGCTCTCCTCCTGCGGGGAGACCAGGCTGTTGACCACGCTGGCCACCGCACCGTTGGCGAAGTCCACCCGGGCCAGGGAGACGTCCTCGGTCTCGACGTCGCGCGCCTGGCGGCGGGCGACCGCCGACACCTCCGTCCACGGGCCCAGCAGGAAGAGCAGCAGGTCCATCTGGTGGATGCCGTGCCCCATGGTCGGGCCGCCGCCCTCGGTCTCCCACCTGCCGCGCCACGGCACGTCGAAGTACTCCTGGGGCCGGAACCACGTCGTGTGGCAGGCCGCCACCAGGGGCCGCCCCAGCACACCGACCTCCGACAGCGCCCGCACCCGGCGGGCGCCCGAGCCGAAGCGGTGCTGGAACACCGTGGCCATCCACGGCCCGCGCCCGCCCCCCTCGGCCGCCGCCATCTTCTCCGCCTCGGCCAGGCTCAGTGCCGGCGGCTTCTCCACCAGCACGGAGGCGCCAGCGCCCAGGCAGGCCTCCACCTGGGACCGGTGCAGGCCTGGCGGTGTGCACACGTGCACCAGTTCCGGACGCTCCCGGTCCAGCATCGCGGTCAGGTCGGTGTACCCGGCCGGGACCGCGAAGCGGGAGCGGAACACGTCCAGGGCGCGGGTGTCGACGTCGACGGCGGCGACGACCGCGGCCCGGTCCGGCAGGGACAGCAGCGCTTCCGCGTGGAAGCGGGCGATGTTCCCGGTTCCCACGAGCGCGACGCGGACCGGGCCCGTGGGCGGACCGGCCGTCGGGGAGGGGGTGCTCATGTGTGGTTGTCTCCTCTGTCAGTGGGGGGTACGGGGGTGGAGGAGTGCTCCGTCGGAGCCAGGGTGGTAAGCGCTTGCTCAGTGGGCCTGGGCGTGGGCGTGGGCGGGGGGGGGGGGGGGGGGGGGGGGACCCCCCCCCAACACCCGACGCAT
>NZ_CBDRFA010000079.1:0-38374 GCF_965343085.1 Nocardiopsis synnemataformans
CGAGGTGACGTGGTCGGCCTGGCACCAGGCCACCGGCACCTCACACCCGCCCGGATGCGCGCACGTGACATGCCCGTGAAAGGCCGCCGCGCGTTGTCGGGCCGAAGCCAACCGGCGGCTGGGGGCCACATCCAGCACCCGCCCCGTCGGTGGGGCGGTGAGCATCCGCACCACCTCCGCATCTGCGGAGAGTTCGTGCACCACCCCGGCCGGGATCACCCGGCCGCGCTCGTCCAACACCGGAACCTCCTGGCCGCGAGCGTTCAGGTAGGTGTTGACCGGCACCATAACGCGGATCTGCGCCAGCGGAGCCGGAGCGTTGTCGCACCCGGTGTGGGTAGTCGCAAAGCGCAGCGCCGCGATGAGCGCGTCATGCTCACGCTGAGACCGGGACCGGGTGTCCTCAGTAGAGGGCGGGGTGGTGAAGGTGTCGATGGCCGCGCGCACGATCAACGCGTCCCCGACCCCGCCCCAGGCCTGCAACTGGTAGCTGCCCTGGAACGTGTCATGCACGACCAAACCACGCCCGGCGTGGGCGGCCTCGTGATCGCGGTCCAGGCGGTGCGGGTCCAACCGATAAGCGACCCGACGGGCCACCGACTGGAGTTGGTTGACCGACAACGCGGGCCGCTCTGCCTTGGCGGCCACCAACGCCGACTCAAACCCCTGCCGGTACTCCACCGCGTCCGGAAAGTGGTCCTCATCCCGGGCCTGGACGGCTTTGTCAGTGGCCTTGGCGATCGCGACCGCCTCACCCAAAGCCACCGTGCCCTCGCCCACAGCCTGAACCGTGGCCGGCAACGTCTCCTCGTGCACGTGCTGGGCCAGACGAGCCAAATCCTTGGCCTGGCTGGCGGGAACCTTGCACCGGTGGGTGATCCACTTATCCAAGGTGGAGTAGCCGCTGTAGCGGGCCACCTCACCCCGCGCGTACAGACGGGCCATGCGCACCAAGGCGTCAAAGCGGATTCGTTCCGTTTCGGCCCACAGCGCGGCGATCTCCTCGGCGGCTGCTTCGTCCACCCCGGGCGGGATTTCCCCGTTCCACGCTTCCTCGATAATGGTGCGCGCACCGGCCAGCGCGGCCACGGCCGGGGAACAGTCCCGGGGGCTCACACTGGGTGCTTCGCACATCATCTCCATGCTTCTTATTATAAGCCAGCGTCCGCCATTTGACCAGCCATTCCCAAGGCCAATCAAGCTCTTTTCCTGACCCGCCGATGGGGGTTGTTTGTATCCAGGAATTCACAATGGGGTTGTCCAAAAACGCGCGGCCGAAATGATCGCTCGCCTTTGGTGTCACCGTCGCCCGCCCTGGCCGCAGGGGCCGGGGGCGTTGCCCGAGGCTGGAGGTCCTGCCTGCCGTTGGTGCCGACGCAGCAGAGCCCAGCCACCCCCGTACCTCGGGCGTTGGTCGCCCTCCGCCAGCCGCTCCCGCCTTTGGTGCCGCTTGTCGTCAGGGACCCTCACCCCCACCGGGCGCTGACCGTTTATCGAAGACTGTTCCACTTCGCGGCAGCTGGCGCGCTTTCGTTGCCGCCAACGACCCCAGACAAGAACAGCGCAGGGGAGAGACCTGATGACGGCCCCTCCCTACCCCTCAAATCGTTATTCCCGTTGGTGCGCCGGGTGTTTAAGGGCATGCCGAAACGCACGTGGGTGGGATCCCCCCTATTTCCAGGAAACCATCCCCACCCCACCCGGGAACACCCCCAACCACCACCTGTGGAAAACGTGACCGCTCGTGGAAAACATGGCCTCCTCGACGTTCCCGCTGCCGAGTGGGCAGGAGAAAAAAATCCCCTCTTCCCACGAAACCGTCTAGGCGTCGATGGTGAGCTCGCCCATCCGGTCCCAGCCCTCGCCCTCCACGGCCCGGCTGACGATGAGCGGGGTCTCGGTGAGCAGCGGCTTCATGGCGGCCAGTCCGTCGCGGAAGTGGTCGCTGCTGACGTGCGCCTCGGCGGCGCCGTCCTTGAACGCCTCGACGAGTACGAACTCGTTCTCGCGCTCGACGCTGCGGGACCACTCGAACCACAGGTTGCCCGGCTCGGCGCGGGTGGCCGCGGTGAAGTCGGCGACCGCGTCCAGGAACCCGTCCCCGACCTCGGGCCTGACCCGGAACTTGACGACGATGAGGATCATCGCCCCTCCTCGCTGTTGGTGCTGCGGGACACGGTGTGCCGTGCCCCGTCCCCACTTTCCCAGAACCGGAGGCCGCGGCGGCCGCCGGACGGACCTGGGTGAAACGTTTCACAGGCCCGGGGCGGTCTCACCGGCGGCGGCGCGATCTCACCGCCCTCCGGTGCCGCGATGCCCACGGCGCCGCGGTACCCGTCCCCTTCCATAGCCGACATCGCGTCGAGCGCGGAGTCGGACACGGGCAGCAGGTGGGCGTCGACCCAGGTGTCCCCCGTGGCGTCGTTGGTCCACGGGTCCTCGATGACGACCGCGCCCGGCACGGCGCCGTGGCAGAGCACCCAGTGCGGCACGTCGAAACCCTGCATCGCGGCCAGGCAGACCAGCAGCAGGACGCACTCCCCCCGGGAGATCGCGCCGCGGACACCTTCCAGCGAGAGACGGCGCGGGTCGAGCGGGACCCCGGCCCGCGCCGCGTCCGCGCGCGACGCGCGCTGGAGGACGGCGCGCCACTCCCTCTCGGCCCCGGTGTAGGAGTCGAGCATGACCGGCCGGTCCGTGTCGAGGAACACCGTGACGGGCGACGACGGCCACGCCCGGCGCACGGCGACGCCCAGCCCGACGGGCTCGCAGGCGGGGAAGTTCGTCGCGTCGCGCCACAGCGTCAGCTCCGCCGGGCGGTCGAGGGACTCCCGGGGCACCGCTCCCGCCCGCGCCTGCGCGACCAGGGCGGTGACGGCGCCGCACGTGAAGTTCGTCGACTGCCGGTAGTACGGCGGCTCCTCCGCCGGGCCCTCACCCAGCCAGCGCACGTAGCCCGTGCGCGGGCGGCTGGCGTCCTCGGGCGTCCCGCACGGGGTCTCCAGCGGCACGAAGCCGAGGGCCGCGGCGTCCTCGGCGCCGACCGTCCACCCCTCCCACTTGACCTGTACGAGCCCCCTGCCCCGCGCGTGCGCCAGGACCGCCTCCACCGCGGCGGGCACGTCGCCGACGGCGTCGACGATCTTGGCGTAGGCCGTCCGGGGGCGCGCCGTCACCAGCGCGGCGGCGGCCCAGCCCTCCCCCTCGCCGTCGGGGACGGCCACGATCTCGGGTGCGTGGGCCGAGCGGTCGACCGCTCCCCAGCGTTCGAGCACCCGGCCGGGGGCGATCCGCTCCAGCGGCGCGGGCCGGGCGGCCGGGTCGAACGGGACGACGACCGGGGCGGGCGCGTCGGGGTTGTGAGGTGGCATTCGCTACTCCTGGTGGGGATCAGAGGGGCCGACAGGGCGGTTCACGCGCGGGAGCGGCGCAGCAGCCAGACGAGGTAGGGGGCGCCGACCAGGGCGATCATGAGCCCGGCCGGCAGCTGGGCCGGGGCCAGGAGCGTGCGCCCGAGGGTGTCCGCCACGCAGACCAGCAGTGCGCCCAGCAGCATCGCGACCGGAACGCTGCGCCCGTGCCGGGCGCCGACCAGCGCGCGGGCCAGGTGGGGCGCCACGAGCCCGACGAAGCCGACGACCCCGACCGCGACCACGCTGACGGCGGCGAGGACCGCGGCGACGGTGAGCAGCACCAGCCGCATCCGCTCCACCCGCATGCCGAGGATGCGGGGCGTGTCCTCGTCGACGGCGAGCAGGTCGAGGTGACGGGCCATCACGATGATCAGCGGCGCCGCGAGGACGAGTGCCACCGCGACCGGCACGACCTCCGGCAGGGTGCGCCCGTAGGTCGTGCCGGACAGCCACGTGAAGATGCGCGGAGTCTGCCAGGGATCGGCGCGCAGGAGCAGGAACGTCGTGACCGCGCTCAGGCTGTACCCGCACCCGATGCCGATCAGGACGAACCGGTCCGGACGCAGTCCGCCCCTCCAGGCCAGCACGGCGATCAGCGCGAACGTGGCCAGGCCCGTGAGGACCGACATGGTGACCAGCGACGGCAGGCCGGCCGTCGCGCTGGAGGTCACCACGATCACCGCCCCCAGACCGGCTCCGGCGGTGATGCCCAGCAGTCCCGGCTCCGCGAGCGGGTTGCGCACGGTGCTCTGGACGGCGCTCCCGGCCAGGGCGAGCGCCGCTCCGGCGAGCACGGCGGCGGCCACGCGGGGGACCCGTTCGTCCAGGGACCGGCCGATCAGGTCCGGCGCGGTCCCCTGGAGCCACAGGGCGATGTCCCCGGTGCGCAGCCACAGGCTGCCCGCGAGCAGGCCCACGAGCACCGCCGCGACGAGCAGGGCCGCCGCGACGAGGAGGACGCCGAGGAAGCGTCCCCGGGTGCGCGGTCCGGTCCGCGCGCCCGGCGGTCGGCGCACCGGGCCCGCGTCGCGCAGGCGCAGGGCCAGGACCACGATGAGCAGACCGCCGAGCACGGCCGTGGGCACTCCCGTGGGGATCGAGGCGGCGCCCTCGGCGCCGAGCAGCGCGCGCAGCCCGGCGTCCGCGAGCAGGACCAGGAGGGCGCCGAGGAGCCCGGAGACGGTCACCAGGAGCAGGTGCCTTCGCAGCGGCCGGATCCGCCCGGCGAGCAGGCGCGCCAGCACGGGCGCGCCCAGGCCGACGAAGGCGATCGGACCGGCCAGCGTCACCGCCGCTCCGGTGAGGAGCACCGCGCAGAGCACCGCGGCGGTCCGGGTCGAGCGCAGGGGCACGCCGAGCGAGGCCGCGGTGTCGTCGCCCAGGCCCAGCACGTCCAGTCGTCGGCTCAACAGCAGCGCCGCGCCCAGCACGGCGACGATGAGCGGCATCGCGCGCAGGGACGCGTCGATGTTGAGCTGGGCGAGGGAACCGCTCCCCCAGGCGAAGAGGCCGGTGGTGTTCTCCTTGAACAGGATCAGCAGCATCGCGGTCGCCGCGTCCAGGGCCATCGCCGTCGCCGAACCGGCCAGGATCAGCCGGGTCGTGGCCGTACCGGCGGCGTTGCCCGCGAGTCCCAGCACGAGGACCGCGGCCAGCAGCCCTCCGGTGAAGGCCACCAGACCGGAGGCCCACAGCGGGACGGCGAACCCGAACGCGGCCACCAGGGTGAGGGCGAGATAGGACCCCGCCGTGACCGCGAGCGTGTCGGGAGAGGCGAGCGTGTTGCGTGTGACCGACTGCAACAGTGCTCCGGCGACGCCGAGGGCGAAGCCCACGGCCACACCGGCGAACAGGCGCGGAAGCCGCGATCCGGCCAGCACGTCGCCGACCGGCACCCCGTCGACGGCCTCCCGCTCCCCGGCCGCGTAGCGCGCCAGGTCCCACCACCCCACGCCGGAGGTTCCCTGTGTGAGGTGCCACACGGCCACCGCGAGGATCGCGGTGACCAGGCCTACGAGGACCGCCGCCCCGGCGGTGCCGCCGCGCACGCCGACGCGCGGCAGCGGGGACCGCCGGGACGGGGCCTGAAGCAGTCCGCTCATCCCCGCGTGATCGCGTCGGCGAAGGCGTCGACCGCCTGCGCGGTCGAGCGCGGGCCGCCCGCGCCCCAGATCCGCGGGGGGAAGGCGTGCGCCCGGTCCTCCTCGACGGCCGGGAGGGAGTTCCAGATCGGGTTCTCCTCCAACGCCTCCACGTAGCCGCCGACGCCCTCGTCGTTGGCGTAGAAGAGGTTGGCCTCGCCCACGGCGGTGAGTCCCTCGACGTCGGTCTGCGCCAGGCCGTAGGAGGGGTTGACGCCGCCGTCCCCGTAGGCCTCGTTGATCTCGTCCGTCCAGACCGGGGTCATCCCGAGCTCCTCGCCGAGCGCGGTGAACAGCGCGCCCTCGCCGTAGGGCCGGATGGTGAGGTTGCCGCCCTGGAGCCACCCGTCGAAGTACAGGAAGTCCGTCGTCGACAGGTCGACGGCGGCCACCCGCTCCCTGGCCTCGGCGAGGTGGTCGTCGAACTCCTGGATCACCTGGTCGGCCCGCTCGGTGCGCCCCGTCGCCTCGCCGATCATCCGGAAGACGCGCCGCATGTTCCCGACGGGGTCGGCCGGGTCGGCGCCCAGCGTGACGAGGACGGGCACGCCGCGCTCCTCCAGCCGCGCGATGATCTCGTCGTCGGCGCTGAAGGCCTCCACGATGACCAGGTCGGGGTTCTGCGCGTAGAGGGTGTCGAGGTCGGGCTCCTCGCGGCTGCCGATGTCGGTCACGCCCTCGGGCAGCTCCTCCGCGCTCACCCACGTGCCGTAGCCCTCCGTGTCGGAGACCGCCACGGGGGTGACGCACAGGGTGAGCGCGTCCTCGACCTGCTGCCACTCCAGGACCGCGATGCGTTCGGCGGGCTGGTCGAGCTCCACCTGTCGGCCGACCCCGTCGGTCAGCGACACCGGTCCGGTGGACGTGGTCGTGGTGTCCTCGGCGCAGCTCTCCGAGGCGGGCGCGGCGACGCCGTCGGTCTCGGCCTCCTCCACGCTGGTGGTGCCGCATCCTGTCACGGCGAGGGCGAGGGCGGCACAGGCCGCGGTCGCGAGATGGGGGAGACGGGTCATGGGTTCTCTCTGTTCTGTTCTTCTGTGTCGGGGCGGTTCGGGGAGGCGGACCGGGAACGGGCCGTGTGGCGGCCCACGGGGTCGATGCGCAGGCGTCCGGTCCGGGGGTCGTGGGCGACCTCGACCCGGATTCCGTAGACCTCGCTGAGGTTGTGGGTGGTGAGGACCTCGGCCGGGTCGCCCGCGGCGTGGACGCGTCCGGCGCTCAGCAGCAGCAGCGTGTCCGCGACGCGCGCCGCGTGGTCGAGGTCGTGCAGCACGACGCCGACGGCGACCCCGTGGTCCTCGGCGAGGTCGCGGATCAGGTCGAGGGTCTCGACCTGGTAGCGCAGGTCCAGGTGGTTGGTGGGCTCGTCCAGCAGCACGACGCCGGTGTCCTGGGCCAGGCAGGTGGCGAGCCAGACGCGCTGCATCTCTCCGCCGGAGAGCTGTCCGGCCGCCCGGTCGGCCATGTCCCGTACCCCGGTGGCCTCCATCGCGTGTTCGATGGCGCGCCGGTCCCGCGCGGAGAGCCCCGCGAGGCCGCGCCGGTAGGGGTGGCGTCCGAACGCGACGACGTCCCGGACCGCCAGGCCCTCCGGCGTGGGCCGGGCCTGGGCGAACAGGGTGACCTCCCTGGCGAACCGGCGCGCGCTGAGCAGGGACACCGGGCGTTCGGGCTGCCCGTCCCGGCCGCCGAGCGTGACGTGTCCGTCGTCGACGCGGTGCAGTCGGGCGAGCGAACGCAGGAGCGTCGACTTGCCGCTGCCGTTGGGGCCCACCAGGGCGGTCACGCGCCCGGCCTCCAGGGACAGCGAGGCCCCGTGGACGACCGTGGACCTGCCGTAGCTCAGGACCAGCCGGTCCCCGCTCAGGGCGTGCGCCCGCGTCACGGCGCTGCGCACGCCGGGCGTGCCGGGGCTGCTGCGGTGGCCGGGGCTGTGGCAGCCGGGGCGGAGGACGGACGCGGCACGGTGCGGACGGCACCTCGGGCGGCGCGTGCACGGTGCCCGATCAGGGGATTCGACCGAACGCGCGCACCATCGCCCGACCAGAAACTTAGGTTAGCCTTCACTCACCCAGGATAGATTCGGCCGCTCCGTGGCCGCAATCAGGACTTCCGGACACCGGATACGGAATTCCGGTCAACTGCCGTCTGCGGAGCGCCGAAGTACGCCCCCGGAGTGGTGCCCATCACGCGCCGGAAGGCGTCGATGAAGGTGCTGGTCTGGGCGTATCCGAGGAGTTCGGCGGCGTCCTGCACCTCGCACCCCTCGCCGAGCAGCATGAGCGCCCGGTGGATGCGCAGTGACTGCCGCCACTGCGCGAACGAGAGCCCGGTGGCGGTGCGGAAGGCGCGGCTGACCGTGCGGGGGCTGACTCCCAGGTCGCGCGCCCACTCCTCCAGGGAGCGGCCGTCGGTGGGGTCGCGCAACAGGGCGTCGGCGATCACGTCGGCCCGGGCGTCGCCGGGCAGGCGCAGCGCGAGCTGGGGCCGCGACGGCTCCAGCACGTCGAACACGACCGCCTCCGCGCGCGAGCGCGCCCCGGCGTCGAGGTCGGTGCGGGCCAGGCGCATCAGCAGTGACTCCAGCACCGGGGTCATCGCGATGGCGGTCGGGCCCTCGAAGGCGACCGGCGTGCGGTCCGGGGCGAAGAAGGCGGTGTGGAGTTCGGCCTTCGCCGTCAGCCGACCGGCGTGCACCTCCCCCGCGGGCACCCACAGCCCGCACCCCTCGGAGACGGTGAAGACACGGTCGCCGACGCGGGCGGTCAGCGCCCCGCAGCGCACCCACACCAGCTCGTGCGCGGGGTGCGCGTGCGGCTCCCACTCCGTGGGGGCGCCCGGCACGTGCGACTCCGCGATGATCACGAAGGCCTCCGCGGCGCCCTGCGGAAGCGGGGCGGCCCGCCGCACCAGGGTGCTCGGCTCGCGCCGCCAGGCCCCCAGGCCCGCGCCCCCGCCGGAGGGTGCGGCCGTCCCGGGCGATGCGCTGCCGGTGCGCTCCGGGAGCGGAGAAATGGGCGACATGTCCTTATTGTCGCAGTCGGCGCCGGGTACGGCGTCCGGGCGGGACGGCCACACGCCGACCCTCCGCGGACGGCCCCGGCAACCCGTTACCAGTGTTTACCCTCACACGGACGCACGCCGTGGCCTGCGATAGTGTGGAACGTCGTCGTCGCGCCGCCCGCGGTGGGACCCGGGGACCATTCTTCCCCCTCGTCCCCCGCCGTCAGTGCCCGTCGGCGACCGGGCAGGGCTGCGTCTGACGCTCCGCCCCACCCCATGCCGCGCCTGCCGCGCTGGCCGTGAGACCGGGCGGTCGTTCCCGGCGGCCGCCACGCGCGCACAGCGCATGGAACTTCAGATACCGGCTGCGGCGCGTCCCGGCCGGTGCTTCCATTCGAGGGGCTTCCTCTACTCCATGTTCTCCACTCTGCGCTCACGCGCGTCCGCGCGAGGCAGACGTACCGACTTCTGGGTCATGGGCGTGTCCGGCGCCTTCATGACCGTCTTCGTCGCGGCCGCCCTGGTCTCGCCCGGTGTGGTCGGGACCGCCGTGGACACGGCCTTCACCTGGTCCGCGCGCTGGTTCGGCGCCTACTGGCAGCTGCTGATGCTGGCCACCTTCGTCGTCATCACCATCCTGGCCTTCTCCCGCTACGGCCGGGTGCGCATGGGCGGCTCCGGCAAGCCCGAGTTCAACCGGTTCACCTGGGTCGCGATGATCACCACCACCCTGCTCGCCGCCGGAGGGGTGTTCTGGGCGGCGGCCGAACCCATCGCCCACTACTCCTCCCCGCCGCCGCAGTACGCCGACCAGGTGGACGAGGGCTCGGCCGCCGCCGTCGCGATGGCGCAGAGCTTCGTGCACTGGGGCTTCATCGGCTGGGCGATCGGCGGTGCGCTGGCCACCCTGGTCATGATGCGCGGGGTCGAGAAGGGCATGCCGCTGCGTCCGCGCACCCTGCTGTGGCCGCTCATGGGCGAGCGCATTCGCACGCACTGGATCGGCACGGTCGTCGACATCAGCTGCGTGCTCGCCGTGGTGGCCGGGACCGTGGGGCCCATCGGCTTCCTCGGGCTCCAGATCTCCTACATCTGTAGTCAGCTGTTCGGGCTGCCCAACACCTACGCCGTCCAGGCGCTGATCATCCTGGGCCTGACCGTGGTGTCCGCGGTGTCGGTGCTGAGCGGGATCCACAAGGGCATCCAGCTGCTGAGCCGGGCCAACGTCTGGGTGGCGCTGACCCTCATCCTGGCCATCCTCGGCATGGGGTCGCTGCCCTTCGTCGCGGACCTCTACATCCAGGCGAGCGTGGTGCACGCGCAGGAGTTCCTGCCCATGGCCCTGTACACCGGCGACGAGCAGTGGCTGGGGTACTGGACCCTGTTCTTCTTCGGCTGGTTCCTGGGCTTCGGTCCGATGATGGCGATCTTCTTCGCCCGCATCTCCCGGGGCCGCACCGTGCGCGACATCTACGTCGGGGCGACGGTGCTGCCCACGGTGGTGACCACGATCTGGTTCACCGCGCTGGGCGGCACCGGCATCTGGCTGGAGAAGCAGGATCCGGGGGTGATCACGGGCCCCTACGCCCAGGACGGCCTGCCCGCCGCGGCGCTGGCCATCCTGGAGGCGCTGCCGCTGACGGCGGTGCTGGGCGTGCTGACGGTGATCGTCGCGCTGATCTTCCTGGCGTCCACGCTCGACTCGATGTCCTACGCCATCTCGGTCTCCAGCATGCACGAGGGCGAGCCCTCGGGCGTGGTCCGCGCGTTCTGGTGCGTGGGGATGGGCCTGGCCGCCGTCGCGCTGCTCCTGGTGGGGGACGGCGGGATCCAGGCGTTGCAGTCCTTCATCGTGGTGACCGCGGTGCCCGTCGGCCTGATCATGCTGCCGACGCTGTGGACCACGCACCCGCTGCTGCGCGACATGGCGATCGAGCAGGGCATCGTCGTTCCGCGCCCGTCCCCGGACGAGGACGGCGACGATGACGGGGCCCGTACCCCGCGGACCGAGGAGCCGGTCGGCTAGAGGCCCTGCCGTGGAGCCCCGCCGCGCACGGGTCCCGTTCGGGTTCCTGACACGGCGGGGCCCGGGCCGGAGTGGTCGTCCTACCGCTGGCCGTCCTGGCCGGGCGCGGTCCGCTCACCCTGTCGGGCCGCCAGCAGAGAGGCGTGGGTGGGCGCGTCGGGCACGTGCGCGGGCCGCCCGGCGGCGAACTCCTTGCGCAGCACCGGCACGACCTCCTCGCCGAGCAGGTCCAGCTGCTCCAGGACCGTCTTGAGCGGCAGGCCCGCGTGGTCCATGAGGAAGAGCTGGCGCTGGTAGTGGCCGAAGGAGTCGCGGAAGCCCAGCGTGCGGTCGATGACCTCCTGCGGGCTGCCGACGGTCAGCGGGGTTTCGCGGGTGAACTCCTCCAGGGAGGGGCCGCCGCCGTAGACCGGCGCGTTGTCGAAGTAGGGCCGGAACTCCTTGACCGCGTCCTGGGAGTTCTTGCGCATGAACACCTGCCCGCCCAGGCCGACGATGGCCTGGTCGGCCTTGCCGTGGCCGTAGTGCTCGAAACGGCGGCGGTAGAGCGAGATGAGCTTCTTGGTGTGCGTGGCGGGCCAGAAGATGTTGTTGTGGAAGAAGCCGTCACCGTAGTAGGCGGCCTGCTCGGCGATCTCCGGGCTGCGGATGGAGCCGTGCCAGACGAAGGGCGGCACGTCGTCCAGGGGGCGCGGCGTGGAGGTGAAGCCCTGCAACGGGGTGCGGAACTTGCCCTCCCAGTCCACCACGTCCTCGCGCCAGAGCCGGTGCAGAAGGTTGTAGTTCTCCAGGGCCAGCGGGATGCCCTGACGGATGTCCTGCCCGAACCAGGGGTAGACGGGGCCGGTGTTGCCGCGGCCCATCATCAGGTCCACCCGGCCCTCCGCCAGGTGCTGGAGCATGGCGAAGTCCTCGGCGATCTTCACCGGGTCGTTGGTGGTGATCAGCGTGGTGGAGGTGGACAGGATGAGCTTCTCGGTCCTGGCCGCGACGTAGCCGAGCATCGTGGTCGGCGAGGAGGCCACGAACGGCGGGTTGTGGTGCTCGCCGGTGGCGAAGACGTCCAGGCCGACCTCCTCGGCCTTGAGCGCGATGGTCACCATCGCCTTGACGCGCTCGGCCTCGGTCGGCGTACGGCCGGTGGTGGGGTCGGTGGTCACGTCGCTCACCGAGAAGATTCCGAACTGCATGGCCCGCTCCCCTAGGTATCTTCCAAAGAAGTAGTTTCCGATTAAACTATCACGCGGAACGCCCCGACGCCGCCCCCGTATTCCCCCGCGCGCGCCGCTCGGTGGACCCGCGTTCATCCACAGGCACGCTCCGTATCCACCGAATGTCACTCTTCCCTGGTATCCCTGGAAAAGCCGACAACGGCACGGTCACCGGGCGTCACGGCGACCGGAACGGCTGAACACGTGAAGGAGGAGGGCGCACACCCCCGGCCCGCGCGCCCGCAGCCCCATGGCCACCACCCTCGATCCCCGACGCCGCCTTCCCCACCAGGACCGAGACCGGACCGACCGCGACCCCGTGGTGCTCGCCGACGCCCTCGGCGACGTCATGGCCGCCCTCACCGACGTGGACCCCGACCTGCTCGTCGTCACCGACCCCAGAACCTGAGTTCGGGGCGCCCGGCTCCGAAGGTGCTCCGCACCGGGGCGGTCCCCTCAGGCGGGACCGCTCCGGCGATCGCCCGCGCGCACAGCTCCTGCCCGGAAGCACCGCTCCCGCTCGGGAACGGCCCCCTCAGGCGGGGACGACACCCTCGGGGTTCTCGGGCAGGAAGGAGCGCACCAGCTCGATCGGACCGACGATGTGGGCGTTGAACTCGACCAACTCCTCGGCGGGCACCCACAGCTCCAGGATCGTGTGCCCGCCCGCCTGCCGCACCGGATAACGGGAGGCGAAGTCCGCGTCCACGCGGAACCGTGTGACGTGCCCCTCGCCGTCGCGTGGCAGGTTCCACTCGCGGGCGATGCGCACCGCGTAGTCCTCGTTGAGCACGGGGTAGAAGATCGGCTGCTCAGGAAGGCGCGGCGGCCACTCCCGCCAGCCCGAATCCCCGACCAGGGCGAGTTCCGCGGGCCCGGTGGGCCGCCACAGGGTGAGGGTCGCGGGCATGGGAACCGCCTCCTTGGGTAGGGCGTGGTCAGGAGCTGAGGAAGAGCGGGGACAGTCCGCACCTGCTTTTTACCGGACGATCCGAAAATCGGTCCGTCCAGCGGGAACACCTCCTACAGACGAAGCGTTCTTACAGATGAAGCGCCCCGGACCGCACCCCGATCCCCATCACCCGCACCCAACCCGCAGGTCCTGTGAGGCGCACACCACAATCCATGCGCGGATGTCAGCGCTCGTGTCGGCAATGGGGGTTTCCGGCACGTACTCAGTCGCTACATCCGCCTTCCCAGCGGCCAGACCGCACTCAGTGCATCCTGGCCGCGCCCGCTGTGGCCCGCGTTGGGGGACGCGGGCCACAGCCATGTCCGGGGTCCTTCGCCCCTCTCCCCCGCCCTCCGCCGGCGACGCCGAAGGCGCGCCCGCACGGGGCGCGCGACGGACCGTACGACGGACCAGGGGCGCGGCGCGGACGCGGGCCCCCGACCGGTCCGCGAGGAACACACGATGAGGAACCCTCCTTGAACAGAACGAACGACTTCCCCCAGGGCCGACCGGTGGTGCTGCGCGGCGGCACGGTGCTGCCCATGGACGACGCGCGCACCGTCCTGGGCGACACCGACGTCCTGGTCGTCGACGACCGCGTGGCAGCCGTGGGACCGCGCCTGCCGGTGCCCGAGGGCACCGCGGAGATCGACGCGTCCGGCGGCCTGGTCATGCCCGGGATGGTCGACACCCACCGGCACATGTGGCAGACCGCCATGCGCGGCTACGGGGCCGACTGGACCCTCGCCCAGTACTTCGTCTGGTACTACCTCGAACACGGCACGCGGTTCCGTCCCGCCGACGTACACGCGGGCAACACGCTCGCCGCCGTCGAGGCCCTGGAGGCCGGGATCACCACCGTCGTGGACTGGTCGCACGGCCTTCGGACCCCCGAACACGCCGACGCGGCCGCCGACGCGCTGCTCTCGGTCCCCGGCCGCCACGTCCTGGCCTACGGCAACATCCAGCAGGCGCCCGCCGAGTGGGCCACCAGCCCCGAACTGCGCGCCTTCGTCGAGCGCCACCGGGGCGACGACATGCTGGGCCTCCAGATCGCCTTCGACGTCACCGGCGATCCGGAGTTCCCCGAGAGGCCCGCCTTCGAGGCCGCGCGCGACCTGGGGTTGGCCGTCACCACCCACGCCGGGGTGTGGGGTGCCACGGGTGACGACGGCGTCCGGCTCATGCACGAGCACGGCTTCATGGGGCCCGAGACGGTGTACGTGCACGGCGCCTCCCTGTCCCCGGACTCCTACCAGCGCATCGCCGCCACCGGCGGGTCGGTGTCGGTCTCCACCGAGAGCGAGCAGAGCGCCGGTCAGGGCTACCCGCCCACCTGGGCGATGCGCGCGCACGGCATCCCGGTGTCGCTGTCGGTGGACAGCAGCGTGTGGCAGAGCGGGGACCTGTTCAGCGCCATGCGCGCCACCCTGGGCGCCGACCGCGCACGCGAGCACCAGGAGGCCCACGGGCGCGGCGACACCGTCACCCACAGCGCCCTGCGCGCCGACCAGGTGGTGGAGTGGGCCACCCGGGGCGGGGCCGCCGCCCTGGGCCGCGACGACCTGGGCCGGATCGCGCCCGGTGGCAAGGCCGACCTGGTGCTGATCCGCAACGACGACTCACCCGTGTCCTTCCCCCTGCTCAACCCCTACGGGCACATCGCCCTCCAGGCCCAGCGCGCCGACGTGCACACGGTCCTGGCCAACGGGCGGGTGGTCAAGTACGAGCACCGACTGGTGGGCGTGGACCTGGCGGCCGTGCGCCGCGGTGTGGAGGCCACCGTCGAGCACCTGCGCGCCTCGGTCGGGGAGCAGGCCTGGATCGAGGGGATGAACCCCGACATCCCCGATTCCAAGGTGCTGGACAACCCCTACACCTACACCGACTACCGCGACTCCGGTACCCGCGGCCGGTGAGCGCTCCGCCCGCGCGGCGACCGGCCGGTGCCAGAATGTGGGTCCCGGCCGGGCCAGAGGCGTCGGCGGCCGGGCCATGAGGCGCGGCGTCCCTCCGGGAGGACGCCGGGCGGCGGCGTGAACCGGAGGAGGCAGATGTCGGGGAACGGGACGGGCGCCCATCGGCACCCGACGATGGCCGACGTGGCGGCGCACCTGGGGGTCTCGCGGCAGCTGGTCTCGCTGGTGCTGGGCGACCGCCCCGGCCCGAGCGCGCGGACCCGGGAACGGGTCCTGCGCGCCGCCGAGGAACTGGGCTACCAGGCCGACACCGCCGCACGGCTGCTGCGCCGGGCGCGCAGCCGACAGGTGGGCGTGCTCTTCGGCCTGGAGTACCCGATGGACGCCCACCTGGTCGAGGAGCTCTACCCGGCCACCGCCGAACTCGGGTACGGCGTGGTGTTGAGCGCGATGGCCAGCACCCGCAGCGAACGCGAGGCGATCGACGAGCTGGTGGGGCTGCGCTGCGAGGCGCTGATCCTGATCGGTCTGTCCGCGGAGGCTCCCGCGGACCTGGCGCGGGTCGCCGAACGGATTCCCGTGGTGGAGATCGGCCAGCGCACCGGCGCGGAGGGGACCGACAGCGTGGGCACGGCCGACGCCGTGGGCGTGGGCCAGGCCGTCGGACACCTGGTGGAGCTGGGCCACCGGGACATCGTGCACGTCGACGGCGGCGGGCTGCCGGGGTCCGGTGAACGCGCGCGGGGCTACGCCGAGGCGATGCGCGGGTACGGCCTGGGCGACCGCGTCGAGGTCCTGCCCGGCGACTACTCCGAGGAGGCGGGGGCGCGGGCGGCGCGGGTGCTCCTGGCACGGGAGGCCCTGCCCACGGCCGTGGTCGCGGCCAACGACCTGTGCGCGTTCGGGCTGCTGGCGACCCTGGTCCGCGCCGGGGTGAGCGTGCCCGGGGACGTCTCGATCGTGGGCTACGACGACAGCCGGACCGCGCGGCTGTCCTTCCTCCAGCTCACGTCGGTGCGCCAGGACGCGGCGCGCATGGCGCGGCTCGCGGTCCGTTCCGCGGCCGAACGCCTGGACGGCGGGCGCACCGAGAGCAGGCACCTGCTGCTGGAGCCCGCCCTGACGGTGCGCGGCAGCACCGCTCCCCCGCGCTGAGGCCCTCCCGTCCGGGACGGCGTGCGACCGGTGGTCCACGACGTTCCCGATGGTGGGTGCGCCGCTAAGAGGCACATCACACGCGCGGACGGTTGGCACAGGTCGGGAAAAGTCCGACACTGGAATTGGCACGTGCTAAATCCTCCGCTGTCATCCGGCCCCGGCCGGACCCGGGAAGCCCACGCACCCCCCACATCCGCGGCGCCCGGCACCCGTGAACCCCGACCGACCCTTCGAAGGGGGCCCACCCATGCCTCTGGCCCTGCTCGCCCTCGCCGTCGGCGCGTTCGCCATCGGCACCACCGAGTTCGTGATCATGGGACTGCTGCCCGAGGTCGCCGCCGACCTCGGCGTCCCGGTTCCGACCGCCGGATACCTCATCTCCGCCTACGCCCTGGGCGTGGTGGTCGGCGCCCCGCTGCTCACCGCGCTGAGCACGCGGCTGCCCCGCAAGACGGCCCTGCTCGTCTTCATGGGGCTCTTCCTCGCGGGCAACCTCGCCACCGTCCTGGCCCCGTCCTTCGGCGCCGTGTTCGCCTCACGGGTCCTGGCCGGGCTGCCCCACGGCGCCTACCTGGGGGTGGGCTCGCTGGTCGCGGCGCACCTCGCCGGCCCGGGGCGGCGGGCCACGGGCGTCTCGCGGATGTTCCTCGGCCTGACCGTGGCCAACATCGTCGGCGTACCCGCGGGCACCTTCCTGGGCCAGGCGATGGGCTGGCACGCGGCGTTCCTGGTCGTGGCCGGGCTCGCCCTGCTCGCCGTGCTCGGCATCGCGGTGTTCGTGCCGCACCAGCCCGCGGCCTCCGGTACGGGCCTGCGCCACGAGGTGCGCGAGCTGGGCCGCTCCCAGGTCGTCCTGGGCCTGGTCACGGCGGTCTTCGGGTTCGCCGGGGTGTTCGCCGTCTACAGCTACGTCTCGCCGATGATGACGGAGCTGGCGGGCATGTCCGCGTCCGGCGTGCCGATCGTCCTGGCCCTGTTCGGCACCGGCATGACCCTGGGTTCGCTGATCGTGGGGCCCCTGGCCGACCGGGCGCTGCGCCCGACGATCTACGGATCGCTCGCCGCCCTGGCGGTGGTGCTGGTGGTGTTCACGGTGACCGTGCACAACCCCTGGACGGCCGCGGCGACGGTGGTGGTCCTGGGCGCGGTGGGGTTCGGCGTGGCCACCCCGCTCCAGGTGCTGGTGATGAACAAGGCCGCCGAGGCGCCGACCATGGCGGCGGCCTCCAACCACTCGGCGTTCAACCTGGCCAACGCCGCCGGGGCCTGGCTGGGCGGTATCGGGATCAGCGCGGGCCTGGGGTACACCTCCCCCGCCGCGATCGGCGCGGTGCTGGCCGTGGTGGGCCTGGGCATCGCGGTGTTCGCGGGCGTGCTGGACCGCCCGGGGCGGCGGCGCGACCGCGGCGACCGGACGGTGGAGGCCCCGGAGCCCAGCGCCCTGCGCTGACACCCGGACACCTGGACGGAGCCCCGTTCCAGGACCTTCGGCGGGACCGTGCCCTCGGGTTGGGAGCGGGGCGATGAAAGCCCGCTCGGGGTCTCCGGCGGCGCGGGCCCCCGACGGGGGTCCGCGCCGTCCGGACCGACCGTCCGCCTGTTCCACCCGGACGAACCGCTATTCCACCCGGACGAACCGGATGAGGACGGAGTCCCCGAACTCCAGTTCCTCCCAGCCGTACTCGCTCCCCCCGAGGGAGGTGGCGGACGTGCAGGAGGCCAGCGACCAGGGAGACTCCGCTCCCGACAGCCCCGGGAGCAACTCCCTCACCCCTACACAGGCCAGCTCGCGGTCCACGAAGTAGGTGTGCACCCCGGTGCCGGTGTACCCCAGGGCGAGCTCCGAGCGCCCGCCCTCACTCCCCAGCAGCCCCGCCACCTCCATGGCGCGGTCGCACGACATCTCCCAGGCGTCCGCGCGCACCCGCCAGTCGCGTTCGTAGAACTCGAACTCTCCGCAGACGGGCGCGTGGAGCACCTCCAGGCGTTCGCCGCCGGACTCCTCCCCCTGGTGGGGATCGGCCACCTCCACGGACCCGCCCACCTCGGTGAAGTCGGTCCGCACCCACCACAGGGCTCCGGCGTACTCCATGCGCACCGGGCCGCCCTGCTCGTCGACCTCCAGCAGGCCCTGCGCCTCCTCCTCGACCACCTCGCCGTCCACCACGAACCGGGACGTGAGCGAGCCGGTGTACACCCCGCCGCCCGTTCCCTCCCCGGATCCGCCCACCTCCAGGTTCTCCGACTCCGCCATCGCGCGCAGGGGACCGGTGACCAGCTCGGGCCCCAGGTCCTCGGCGGTGGCCTCCCACGCGGGGTCCACCGGTTCGGATGCCTCGTTCTCCCCCAGGGCGGGCCCGTACACGTACAGCCGCCCGCCGCTGTCGGCGACCGCGACGGACCCCTGCCCCATCACCTCCCCACTCGCCAGGAAGACGTCCTGGTCGGCCGCGTAGCGGTACTCGACGGTGGCCGTGCTCTCCTCCAGCACCGCCTCGACCGCCTGACCGGTCCGCGCGGCGACCTCCTCGGCGTGCGCGTCGCTGAAGCGGCGCTCGACCTCGACCACGAACCCGCCGCCCTCCTCCAGGGTGGTCGCGGCGGCGGTGACGGCCTCCGCCGGAGCACCGCTGACCTGGTCGTAGACCACGTAGCCGCCGGTCGCGATCCCGGCGGTGACCAGCACGCCCGCACCGGCCAGCGCCACCTTGGACCCGGCCAGGGCGCTCAGGGTTCCGCCGGTGGCTCCCGCCGCCGTGGTTCCGGTGGCGGCGCCCGCGGCCCCGCCGGTACCGGCGGCGGCCCCGCCCGCGCCCGTCCCGGCACCCGCCCCGCCGAGCACGCCTCCGGTGACCCCGGCCGCGGAGAGCACGCCCACGGCGGCCGCCCACCCGGCGGGGTCGTGCCCCGCGGAGTCGATCCCCCGCCAGTAGCCGCGCAGCAGGGCGCGCAGGGTCTCGGCGGCCGGGACCGCGCCGCCGCGTCCGCTCAGGCCGACCTCCTCGGGCTCGGGCAGCAGGGCGCGCATGAGCTCGACCGCGCGGGGGCGCAGCGCGGGGTCGGTGGCCAGCGCGGCCTCCACCAGGGGGAGGACGTCGTCGGGGACGCCCGCCAGGTCGCGCTGCCCGGCGGCGACCCGCTGGCGCAGTTCCTCGGGGGTGCCGCGGCCGAAGGGGTCGCGCCCGGTGGCCGCGAGCGCCACCAGGGCGCCCCAGGCGAACACGTCGGCGGCCGGATCGGCGGTGGCCCCGGTGTAGCGTTCGGGCGCCACCCAGCCGGGGGTGCCGTAGGAGGCGCCCTGGTCGTTCGCGCGCCGGGTGCCGACGGCGGTGGCGATGCCGAAGTCGACGATCTTGGGCCCGTCCGGGGACAGGATGACGTTGCCGGGTTTGATGTCGCGGTGTGCGATCCCGGCGGAGTGCAGCGCGGCCAGGCCCTCGGCGGTGCCCGTCGCGAACGCGCGCAGCATCTCCCCCTCCAGGGGGCCGAAGGCGCGCACGTGGGCGCGCAGGTCCCGGCCGGGGACGTAGTCGAAGGCGAGCCAGGGCACACGGGCGGCGGTGTCCGCGGCGTGCAGGCGCGCGGTGCTCACGCCCCGGGCACGGGCCAGCATGTCCACCTCGCGGGCGAAGGCCTCGCGGTGGCCGCGCCCGCGCGCGAACCGGGCGTGCACGGTCTTGACGGCCACGCACCTCCCGTCACCGTCGAGGCCCCCGTAGACGGCGCCCATGCCGCCCGCGCCGATCCGGCCCACGACCCGGTAGGGGCCGAGCCTTCGCGGGTCGCCCTTCTCCAGGGGCTTGAGGCCAGGCGGGAGGCCGGTGTCACGGGGCGGTGGGGGAACGGGGGCGGGGGGCGTGACGCTCATGGGGTCCTTCTGGTGCGGCGCGGCGGAGGACGGCGTCCTCCGTACACCCGTGGGACGCACGATCGCCCCCGGGTGTTCGCGCCCCCTGCACGGCACTGAAGGCGCGGCCCGGACGAGGCCCGCCTGACACGGATGGAGCCGGTCCCGGCCCCGTGCCCCTCGTTGCGGCCGCTAGCCGCGCCGGGGCAGCATACGGCTGCGGCCCCGGAACTCGGCGACGACCTCCTCACCCCGGCGGACCGTGACGTCGTACAGGCCGCTGCGGCCGAACAGCGCCCGCTCCCGGGCGGTGGCCACCAGCACGTCGCCCTCCTTCGCCGGGGCCACGAAGGTCACGTCCGCCCCGGAGGCCACGGTCACCTCTCCCCCGTCCACGTTGCACGCGCACGCGAACGCGGTGTCGGCCAGGGTGAACACGAACCCGCCGTGGGCGATCCCGTGCCCGTTGAGCATCAGCGGCCCCACCGTCATCTCCACGACCGCCAGTCCGTCGCTGGCCTCGACCAGGCGCATCCCCAGGTTCTTGGACGCCATGTCCGCCTCGAACATCCGCCAGGCGGTCTCGTTGCGCGCGCTCACGCGTCGTAGTCCACGGTCACGGCGTCGGTCTCGGGCAGCGACTGGCACGAGAGCGCGTACCCCGCCTCCACCTCGGCCTCGCTGAGCGCGTAGTTGCGCAGCATCCGCACCTCGCCCTCGCACACCTTCACCCGGCAGGTACCGCACACCCCGCCCTTGCAGGCGAAGGGCAGATCGGGACGGTAGCGCTGCGCCGCGTCCAGCACGGGCACCCCGCGCGGCAGCGTCAGGGTGGTGGTGCGCCCGTCCAGCACGACGGTCACCTCGCTGGCGGGCCCCTCCACTCCGGGCTCCTCGTGGCGCGCCTGGGGCGGCGGCTCGGCGCCCTCCACGAAGAACAGCTCCTGGTGGACCCGCTCCCCCGGCACGCCCCGGCCCGCCAGCACCTCCTGGGCGTCGGTGACCATGCCGTACGGTCCGCACAGCCACCAGTGGTCGACGGCGTCGGCGGCCACGACCGTGTCCAGCAGCGCCTCCAGCTTGGCGCCGTCCAGGCGACCGGTGAACAGCTCGGCCTCGCGCGGTTCGCGGGAGAGCACGTGCACCAGCTCGAAGCGCGCTCCGAACGCGTCCTTGAGGTCGGCGATCTCGTCGGCGAACATCACCGTGTCGCTGCGGCGGTTGCCGTAGAGCAGGGTGACGCGGGAGTCGGTGCGGCGCAGCAGCGAGGCGGCCATGGACAGCACCGGGGTGATGCCCGATCCGGCGGCGACCATCACGTGGCGGGCCCCGGTGTCCAGGTCGGGGACGAAGCGGCCGGTGGGCGCGCCCACCTCCACCTCGTCGCCGGGGCGGACCTCGTTGACCAGCCAGCTGGAGAACAGGCCGCCCGAGACCAGGCGCACGCCCACGCGGGGCGCCTGGCCGACGGGGGCGCACACGGAGTAGCTGCGGCGCTCCTCCACGCCGTCCACCTCGCGGCGCAGGGTCAGCGACTGCCCGGGGGCGAACGCGTACTCCTCGGCCAGGTGGTCGGGGACGTCGAAGGTGACGGCGACGGCGTCGTCGCACAGGCGCTCGACGGCGGCCACGCGCAGCCGGTGGAACGCGCCCCGGCGGCGCGCGGCCGCGGGCGCGGTCTCGGTGACGGGTGTGGTCACGGTCAGATCTCCTTGACGTGCTCGAACGGTTCGAGGCAGGACCGGCAGCGGTGCAGGGACCTGCATGAGGTCGCGCCGAAGCGGGACAGCTCCTCGGTCCGGCCGGACCCGCACAGCGGGCAGCGCGGGGCGGTGCGGGTGGGCAGCAGGGTCAGCGGCACCGGCCCGGCGGCCCGCGCGGGCGCGCGGCCCGGCGGGGAGATGCCGTGCTCGGCGAGCTTGCGCCTGCCCTCGGCGGTGATCCAGTCGGTGGTCCAGGGCGGGGAGAGCTCGGTGCGCACCTCCACCCGGTCGAACCCGGCGGCGCGCACGGCGCGGTCCACGTCCGCGCGCATCTCGGCCAGGGCCGGGCAGCCCGAGTAGGTGGGGGTGATCCACACCGCGGCGGTTCCGTCGCCCCCGACCTCCACGCGGCGCAGGATGCCCAGGTCGGCGAGGGTGAGCATGGGCAGTTCGGGATCGGTGACCGCGGCGGCGGCGCTCTCGGCGCGCTCGCGGTCCTGCTCCCGGGTGGTGGTCACCATGTCGCCTCCGGGTGCTCGCGGGCCACCCTCTGGAGTTCGTCCAGCAGGGGGGCCAGTTCGGCGGTGTGCCGGCCCTGCCGTCCGGCCAGGACCGGCGTGGGGAAGGGCGCGGGGGCGTCCAGGCGCGCGGTGGTGAGCACCTGGGCCAGGACGGCGTGCACCTCCTCGCGCACCGCGGCCGGGTCCACGCCCACGCCCTGCTCGGCCATGCGGGCCTCGACGGGGTGGGTGGCGAACAGCTCGCCGGTGAGCGGCCACACGTCGGCGACGGCGGCGGTCATGCGCTCGCGTGAGTAGGGGGTGCCGTCGCCCAGGCGCAGGGCCCACGAGACCGCGTACTCGCGGTGGTAGGCCAGCTCGTTGACCGCCTTGGCGGCGACGGCGGCCAGCACGGGGTCGCGGCTGTCGGCCAGGCGGGCGAACACGGCCAGGCGCGCGCTGGAGAGCGTCAGCAGGGTGAGGACGGCGCGGGCGAAGTCGCCGCGGGGCGCCTCGGCCAGGTGGACGTTGCGGAACTCGGCGGGGCCGCGCCGGTAGGCGAAGGCGTCCTCGTCGCGTCCGGTGCCGTCGGCCTGTCCGGCGCGGGCCAGCAGCAGGCGGGCCTGGCCGAGCAGGTCCAGGGCGATGTTGGCCAGCGCGACCTCCTCCTCCAGCTCGGGGGCGTCGGTCACCCAGTGGACGAGCCGCTGGACCTGGACGAGCGCGTCGTCGCCGAGCATCTGGCAGTACAGCGCCAGGTCGGCTCCGTCGACCCCCTCGGGCAGGGTGGTGTCCACCCCGGCGAGGGCGTCGGTGAAGCCGGTACCGAAGGCCCAGCGGGTGTCACCGCCGTGCTCCTCGCTCAGGGCCGAGTAGATGTGGTCGCCACTCAATGTCGTTTCCTTTGGCCTCGTGTGCGCCGGTCGTGCCGCCGCCCTAGATGTGCGGGACGTCCTCGGGGATGGGGTAGAACGTCGGGTGGCGGTAGACCTTGTCGCCGCTGGGCGCGAAGTAGGGGTCCTTCTCGTCGGGGCTGGAGGCGGCGATGTGCTCGGCGCGCACCACCCAGATGCTCACGCCCTCGTTGCGGCGGGTGTAGAGGTTGCGCGCGTTGTGCAGGGCCATGTGGTCGTCGGGGGCGTGCAGCGAGCCCACGTGGACGTGGTTGAGGCCGCGCTTGCCGCGCACGAAGACCTCGTAGAGCGGCCACTCGGGGCGGGCCGCCCCGGAACCGGCCGTGCTGTCGTTGCTCATACCGCGGCCTCCTCGGGGCTGCTGTGCTTGCGGGCGTAGGCGGTGGCGGCCTCGCGGACCCACGCGCCCTTCTCGTGCGCGGCCCGGCGGCGCTGGACGCGCTCGGCGTTCCTGGGTCCGGCGCCGGAGACGACCTGTTTGAACTCCACCCAGTCGGGCTCGCCGAAGTCGTGGTGGCCGCGCTCGTCGTTCCAGACCAGCTCGGGGTCGGGCAGGGTGACGCCGAGTTTGCGGGCCTGGGGGACGGTCATGTCCACGAACTTCTGGCGCAGGTCGTCGTTGGTGTCGCGCTTGATGCCCCAGGCCATGGACTGCCGGGTGTTGGGCGAGTCGGCGTCGGGCGGGCCGAACATCATCAGCGACGGCCACCACCAGCGGTCGACGGCGTCCTGGACCATCGCCCGCTGTTCGGGGGTGCCCTCCATCATGCGCATGAGCAGTTCGTAGCCCTGGCGCTGGTGGAAGGACTCCTCCTTGCAGATGCGCACCATGGCACGGGCGTAGGGGCCGAAGGAGCTGCGGCACAGCGGGACCTGGTTGCAGATCGCGGCGCCGTCCACGAGCCAGCCGATGACGCCCACGTCGGCGAAGGTCAGAGACGGGTAGTTGAAGATCGAGGAGTACTTCTGGCGGCCCTCGATGAGGCGCTCGGTCAGGTCGGCGCGGTCCACGCCCAGGGTCTCGGCGGCGGCGTACAGGTACAGCCCGTGCCCGGCCTCGTCCTGGACCTTGGCCAGCAGGATGGCCTTGCGCCTCAGGCTGGGCGCGGAGGCGATCCAGTCGCCCTCGGGCTGCATGCCGATGATCTCCGAGTGCGCGTGCTGGGAGACCTGGCGCACGAGCGTTTTGCGGTAGCCCTCGGGCATCCAGTCGCGCGGTTCGATGCGCTGGTCGGCGCCGATCCTGGCGTCGAACTCGGCCTGGAGGTCCGGGTCGGTGCCGGAAGGCGCCTCCCGGGCCGTCTGGGTACTCACTGGCTTCTACCCCCATTCATAACCGAACGTTCGGTCAGTAATTAGTATCCCCGGATTTCCCCGCCCGGGCAAGTCCGCCGGGCGGAGAAAGTACCAGCTCAGCTTCCGGTGAAGGTCGGCCTCTCCTTGGCCAGGAAGGCACGCACCGCTCCGACGTGGTCGGCGGTCCGCCCCAGCTGGTTCTGGAGGTCGGCCTCCTCCTCCAGCAGCTCGGGCAGCTCGCGCCCGCCGGTGGCGGCCGAGCGCACCTCCCGCTTGGCCGCGACGAAGGCGCTGGTGGGACCGGAGGCCAGGCCCGTGGCCACCTCGCGGGCGCGCGCCTCCCAGGCGTCGTCGTCCACGACCTCGGTGACCAGGCCCAGCTCCAGGGCGCGCTCGGCACCCACGACCGTGCCCAGCAGCATCAGCTCCATCGCCCGCGCCTGGCCCAGCGAGGTCACCAGGCGGGAGGCCAGCCCGGAGTCCGAGGCCAGGCCGATGCCGGTGAAGGCGGTGCCGAACTTGGCCCGGCGGGCCGCGACCCGCACGTCCCCGGCCAGCGCGAATCCCAGACCCGCGCCCACGCAGGCGCCGCCGACGCCCACCACGACCGGCACCTGGACGTCCTCCAGGGCCAGCACGATGCGGTTGTAGTGCTCGCGCACGGTGTCCAGCGCGTCCTGGGGGCGCTCCTCCAGGATCCGCGCGTGCTCGGCCAGGTCCTGGCCCACGCAGAAGGCCCTGTCCGAACCCAGCAGCAGCACCGCGCGGGCGGTGGTGGACTCCGCCGCCTGACGCAGCGCCGCCAGCAGCTCCTCCTTGACCCGCCGGGTCAGGGCGGGCGTGTTCAGCCGTACCGTGGCCAGCCCGTCGGCCTCGGTGAACTCCGCCGCCCCGGATGCCTGTCCGGCCGCCGTGTCCTCGCTCAACGCTCTACTCTCCCTCGTCCCAGGTGTGGAAGCCCTGGCCGCTCTTGCGGCCCAGCTTTCCCTCGGCGACCATACGGCGCAGCAGCTCCGGAGGCGCGAACCGGTCCCCCAGTTCGGCGGCCAGGTACTCGGCGATGGCCAGGCGCACGTCCAGCCCCACCAGGTCGGTCAGGCGCAGCGGCCCCATGGGGTGGCGGTAGCCCAGCTCCATGGCGGTGTCGATGTCGGCGGGCGAGGCCACGCCCTCCTCGACCATGCGGATGGCCTCCAGACCCAGCATGACGCCCAGGCGGCTGGTGGCGAACCCGGGCGCGTCGCGGACCACGATCTCCGTCTTGCCCAGGGCGGCGACCCAGGCGCGGGCCGAGGCCAGGACGGCCTCGTCGGTCTCGGGGGCCACGACCAGCTCCACGAGTTTGGAGGCGGGGACGGGGTTGAAGAAGTGGGTGCCCAGGAAGCGCGCGGGGCGCTTGAGGGCGGCGGCCAGTTCGGTGACCGACAGCGAACTGGTGTTGGAGGCCAGGACGGTGTCCTCGCCCACGGCGGCCTCGGCGGCGGTGAGCACGGCGATCTTCAGCTCGGGCCGCTCCGGCACGGCCTCCACGACCAGCCCGGCGTCGGCCGGGATGTCGGCGGGGGTGGTGACCGTGTACAGCCGGGCCAGGTAGGCGGCGGGTTCGGCGTCGACCTTGCCGCGCTGGCGGGCCCTGTCCAGCCCGGCCGCCACGCGGGCGCGTCCGGCCTCGGCCGCCTCGGCGGTGGCCTCGACCAGCACCACGTCGGCGCCGACGGTGAGGAACTGCTGGACGATCCCGGCGCCCATGGTGCCGCCGCCGACGACGGCGACGGTGGCGGGAACGCCCTGCGCGGCGCTCCCCGGCTCGGTGGTGCTCAACGCTTCTTCCTCTCCAGGAAACGGGTCATGCGCTCGTGCTTGTCGGCGCTCTCGAACAGCACGGCCTGCGTCAGATCGTCGGCGAGCGGGTGGGGCCCGTCGGCGTCCAGGACCATCTTGGTCATGCGCAGGGCCAGCGCGGAGGAGGCGGCCATGCGGTCGATCAGGGCGTGGGCGCGCCCGCGCAGCTCCTCGGAGGGCACGATCTCGGCGACCAGGCCGTGGCGCAGCGCGGCCTCGGCGTCCAGGCGGTAGCCGCCCAGCAGCACCTGCTTGGCCACCGAGGCGCCGACCAGCTCCCGCAGCCGCCAGCACGCGCCCGCACCGGCGATGATGCCCAGGCCCGGTTCGGGCTGGGCGAACACGGCGGTGGGGGTGGCGATGCGGATGTCGCAGGCGTAGGACAGCTCGGCGCCGCCGCCCAGGGCGTAGCCGTCCACGGCCGCCACGGTGGGGGCCCGGAGGCGGTGCAGGCGCTCGAACAGGCGGCTGTTGATCCCGGCCAGCGCCTCCTCACGGCCGCGTTCGCGCAGCTCGGAGATGTCGGCGCCGCCCGCGAACACGGTGCCGTGCCCGGTCAGGAGCAGGGGTCTGGGCTCGGCCTCGACGCGCTCGCACACCCGGTGCAGTTCGGCGATCATCGTCGCGTTGATGGCGTTGCGGGCCTCGGGGCGGTGGAGCTGGACCACCACGCGGTCCTCGCGCCACTCCACGTCCAGGGTGGTGAAGTCCCCGGCGGTGCCGTTCCCGCTCACGGGCGCTCCACCAGCAGTGCGACGCCCTGGCCCACGCCCACGCACAGGGTGGCCAGGCCGCGGGCGGCGTCCTCGCGCTCCATGCGGTTGAGCAGGGTGACCAGGATGCGGGCGCCGGAGCTGCCCAGCGGGTGGCCCAGCGCGATGGCGCCGCCGTCGGCGTTGACGCGCTCCTCGTCCAGTTTGAGCTGGCGCATCACGGCCAGGGACTGGGCGGCGAAGGCCTCGTTGAGCTCCACGGCGCCGACCCCGTCCAGGTCCCACCCGGCGCGGCCGAGCACCTTGCGGGTGGCCGGGACCGGACCCAGGCCCATGACCTGCGGGGCCACCCCGGCCGAGGCGGAGGCGACCACGCGGGCGCGGGGGGTCAGGCCGTAGCGGCGCACGGCTTCGGCACCGGCCAGCACCAGCGCGGAGGCGCCGTCGGAGAGGGAGGAGGAGTTGCCCGCGGTGACGATGCCGCCCTCGCGGAAGACCGGGCGCAGCTTCGCCAGGCTCTCCATGCTGGAGCCGGGGCGCGGGCCCTCGTCGGCGGTGACCTCGCTGGTCTGGCCCTTGCGCCCGCGCACGGCGACCGGGACGGTCTCGGCGTCGAAGCGGCCCGCCTCGGCGGCGGCGACCGCGCGCTCGTGGCTGCGCAGCGCGAAGGCGTCGCACTCCTCGCGGGTGAGCCCCTCCAGGAGCGCGACCTCCTCTGCGGTCTCGCCCATGGACAGGGTGTAGCGCAGGTCGTCGGGGCCCGCGTCGGCGGGCGCCTCGGCGTCGGCCGCCGCGAAGCGCGGGTTGGTGAAGCGCCAGCCCAGGGAGGTGTCGGCGACCTCGCCCGGCTTGGCCCAGGGGGTTCCGGGCTTGGCCATCACCCAGGGGGCGCGTGTCATGGACTCCACGCCGCCCGCGACCACCACGTCGGCCTCGCCCGCGCGGATGGCCTGCGCGGCGGAGGCGACGGCGGTCAAGCCGCTGGCGCACAGCCGGTTGACGGTGTAGCCGGGCACGCTCGGGTCGAGTCCGGCGAGCAGCGCCGCCATGCGCGCGACGTTGCGGTTGTCCTCGCCCGCCTGGTTGGCGGCGCCCAGGATGACCTCGTCCACGGCCTCGCCGGGCACGCCCGCGCGGCGGACCGCCTCGGCGACGGCCGTGGCGGCCAGGTCGTCGGGGCGCACCGCTGCCAGGGCGCCGCCGTAGCGGCCCTGCGGGGTTCGCACCCCGTCGACCAAGTAGACCTCGCTCACGTGCGACCTCCCGTGGTAAAGACGGTGGTCGGGGCCACCGTCGCCTGTGAAATCATCGACACCTCTCCTTGACACGGCTGCCCGGAGACTGCGTTAATGCATTAGTAACCGAACGTTCGGTCAGTAAGCAAGTCGGTCCGATCCGCGACGGACCGCGCCGCCACGAGATCCGCGCGCCCACCCGCCCACCCCACCCAGGCGCCCGCGTCCTGGCGGGTCCCGCGCACAGTACACGGAGAGGCCCATGGCAAGCCACGACACCACCACGCTGTCGGCCGGAGCCACCGCCCGTCTGGGACGGGCACCCGCGCCCGAGACCCTGGATCCGGCCGAGCGCATGAGTGTCGACGAGCTGCGCGCCCTGCAACTCGAGCGCCTTCGGTGGAGCCTGGAGCACGCCTACGCCAACGTGCCCCTGTACCGCCGCAAGTTCGACGAGGCCGGGGTGCGTCCCGAGGACCTGCGGGAACTGGCGGACCTGCGCCACTTCCCGCACACCACCAAGGCCGACCTGCGCGACAACTACCCCTTCGGGATGTTCGCCGTCCCCCAGGAGAGGGTCAGCCGCATCCACGCCTCCAGCGGGACCACCGGCCGCCCCACCGTCGTGGGCTACACCCGCGAGGACATCGACACCTGGGCCGAGGTGGTGGCCCGCTCCATCCGCGCCGCGGGCGGGCGCCCCGGGCACAAGGTGCACGTCTCCTACGGCTACGGGCTCTTCACCGGCGGACTGGGCGCCCACTACGGCGCCGAGAGGCTCGGCTGCACGGTCATCCCGGCCTCGGGCGGGCAGACGGCCAAGCAGGTCCAGCTCATCCGGGACTTCGAACCCGACATCATCATGGTCACCCCCAGCTACATGCTGACACTGATGGACGAGTTCGAGCATCAGGGAATCGACCCGCGTACGACCTCGCTCAAGCTCGGGATCTTCGGCGCCGAGCCCTGGACCGAGAAGATGCGCACCGAGATCGAGGAGCGCTTCGACATCCACGCCGTGGACATCTACGGCCTGTCGGAGGTCATGGGGCCGGGCGTGGCCAACGAGTGCGTGGAGACCAAGGACGGCCTGCACGTGTGGGAGGACCACTTCTACCCCGAGGTGCTCGACCCCCTCACCCAGGACGTGCTGCCCGACGGCTCGAACGGCGAACTGGTCTTCACCTCGCTGACCAAGCAGGCCATGCCGGTGATCCGCTACCGCACCCGCGACCTGACCACGCTGCGCCCGGGCACGGCCCGGCCCATGCGGCGCATGGACAAGGTGACCGGGCGCAGCGACGACATGATCATCCTGCGCGGCGTGAACGTCTTCCCGACCCAGATCGAGGAGATCGTGCTGGGCCTGGACGGGCTGGCCCCGCACTTCCAGCTGGTGCTGACCAAGGAGGGGCGCCTGGACCGCATGGCGGTGCGCATCGAGGCGGCCCCGGACTGCACCGCCGAGCGGCGCGTGACCCTCAGCAGGCAGATCGTGGCGACGGTCAAGGACAGGGTCGGCGTGAGCGTGACCGTGGACGTGGTCGACCCCGAACAGATCGAACGCTCGGTGGGCAAGTTCCGCCGCATCGTCGACCAGCGGCCCAGGGAGTAGCGGGGCGCGGGTGACGCACGGCCGCCGCGGGGCGGATGGGAGGACTCCGCGGCGGCCGTGTCATGTGTGCGCGTCGCCCCCGGGCCGACCGGCCGTGTCAGGCCGGTCACCAACGCATGAGCGCCAACCCGCTGGCCATTCCACCTCCGAACCCGGTCAACAGGAGCGTGTCACCGGAGCGCACCTCGCCCGAGCGGACGGCCGCGTCCAGGGTGATGGGGATGGAGGCGGCCCCCGTGTTCCCGTACTCGTGCACGGTCGTGTGCACCCGCGCCGCGACCAGACCCAGTTCCCGTGCGAGGCCCTCGATCATGTGCCCGTTGGCCTGGTGCGGGACCAGGTGAGCGATGTCGGCCTCGGGCACGTCGACGTCCTTGAGGAACGCGCGTACGGCGGGAGGGACGTGCTCGCTGACGAAGTCGCGCACACCGCGACCGTCCATTGTGAAGTAGTGCTCTCCGTTGGCGAGGGTCGCCTCACTGGCCGGAAGGCGGCTTCCGCCCGCCGGGACACGGATGAGGTCCCGGTGGGCCCCCGAACTGCTGAGCCTCGTGGCGATCACTCCCCGCCCGCGGGGCACCGGACCGAGTACCGCCGCACCCGCTCCGTCACCGAACAGCACCACCGTCCTGCGGTCGGCCGGATCGAGTATCCGGGAGTACACGTCAGCTCCGATCACCAGGGCGTAGCCGTCCCCCGACGCGCTGAGCGCGCGCTGCACCACCGACAGCGCGAAGACGAATCCGCTGCACACCGCGTTGATGTCGAACGCCGCCGTGTCCGGTGTGGCGCCGATCCCCTCGGCGACGGCGGTCGCCGTGGGCGGCTGGGGGGAGTCCGGGGTGGAGGTGGCGACGACGACGAAGGACAGGTCCGCCGGGCTGACCCCCGCCCGCTCCAGCGCCGCGCGCCCCGCCTTCACGGCCAGATCGGACGTCGCCTCCCCGGGGTCGGCCCATCTTCGGTTCCGGATGCCGGTCTTGCGGATGATCCAGGCGTCGTCGACCCCCGCCGGGGCGCCCACCTCGGTGTTGCCGACCTCCCGTGAGGGGAGGTGTGAGCCTGTGCCGATCACGCCGATCGGCACAGGCTGCCAGGTTCTGGTGTGTTCCATGTGCTCTCCGTAAGTCTTCAGGTGTTCCGGGAGGGGCGGATCCGCCCGGTGTGGGCGGTGGTCCCGGGCGCGGCCGGGCCGGACGGTGGCCCGGCCGCGCCCTCCCTGTCAGGCCCCGTTCCCGGAGGGGGGAACAGCGCGGGGCAGATTGACCAGGACCATCGCGCCGATGGCGACGATGAGCAGGGTGAAGTGCACCTGCTGAACCGCGGGCATCGCGATCCAGTACCCGAACCACAGCCCGCCCACGAGGAACATCAGGGCCAGTCCCGCCAGGGCGCAGAGCGCGATGTTGCCCAGGAGGGTCGCGCGGGTGCCGTCCCCGCGTCCGAACCACAGACGCACGTGCGCCGCGGTCGCCGCCCACAACAGCACCACGCTGAGCACCTGGTAGGCGATGACCGCGTAGAGCGCGGGGGCGGCCAGGCTCGCGGGGAGCGCCCGGCCGACGAGCCCGTTGCCGCGAACCGGGTCGGCGATCAGCCCCTCCATCGTCAGGACCTGCCCGATGAGCGCGGTGTTGGTTCCGCTGTCGGTGACGTTGTTGAGCATGATCAGGCTCAACCAGGCGGCCATACCGCCCAGGACCAGGGTCTGGGGATAGAGCAACCCCGTACCCGCGCGCGCCGAACGGGCAGCCGAACGGGCATCTGTGTCGGACCCGCGCCTTGTCTGTACCATCATCGAACTCCCGTAGGTGTGGGCCGCCCGGCGGAATCCGGGTCGGTGTGGGTGTCGGTCCCCGTCGACCAGCGCGCGAGCGCGCAGCCGCAGCGGCACTCGTCTCCGTGGCGGAGGGGAACGTGCGCGGACGAGGCGCCGCCGTAGGAGCGCGGCGTCGAACGGGTCTCCAGCACGGGCCATCCACGCGCGACCGCGTGCGCGCGAAGGTCCGGGTCGCCGGCGACGACGTGCGGGTGCCCGACGGCCTCCAACAGCGCGAGGTCGCTGATGTGGTCCCCGTAGCCGTGGCTGTCCGGGAGGGAGAGGCCGCGGGAGGCGGCGAACTCCGCGGCCGCCTCGCCTTTGGCCCGGCCGATCATGGTGCGTGTGACCTCTCCGGTGAACAGGCCGCCGCGCACCACCGGTTCGCTCCCCAGGGCCGCGGTCGCCCCGAGCGCCTCGGCCACCGGGTCCAGACAGGCGAAGAAGGAACCCGAGAGGAGGACGGTGTCCGCACCGGCGGCGCGGTGGCGGTCGAGTTCGTCCACGGCACGGGTGTGCAGGAAGCCGGGGTCCCGGACCCGTTCGGCGAACCAGCGCCTGCCGCTCGCGGCGACCGTGGCCCGGGCCTCCCCCCGGTAGAGGCGGTAGTAGGCGCGGTTGACGTCCTCGCGGGGCGTGCCCTGCCGTGCCCGCCCGCGCAGTTCGCCCGCCAGACGGTCGTAGACCGACGACGGTTCACCGCGCTCACGCAGGTAGAAGGCCAGGAAGCTGAACATGCTCTTGTCCGAGATCAGGGTCTCGTCGACGTCGAAGAAGGCCCCGTAGCGGGGTCTGTGCCGCGGTTGGCTCTCCAACACGGCGTTTCCTCTCTGTGTCAGGTGTTCACGGGTGACTGTGGACCGGACGGTCCGGTGGTGGTCCCGCGCGAGAGGCCTCAGGCCAGGGACGCGGCGGTGTGCTCGGGCTGCCGCGCGGACGTGCTCGCGAGCATGTGGTCGAGGGCCCGTTCGGCGCGGCGGTGCTCGACCCCCTTCAGTACGGCGGTGTCGAAGGCGGTGAAGGCGACCTCGGAGCGCGCCGCGCGGCGACCGCCCTGCTCGATGTCCACACGTGCGGTGAACTCCAGTCGCGCGGGGTCGGACAGCTCGGCGGACTGGATGAGGTAGCGGATGCGCGCGTCGACCGGGAAGAGGAAGTTCTCGAACGTGGTCGCCAGGGAGTTGACCACGAAGTAGTAGTGGCGCTCGGGCCAGCGGTGCGTGTAGTACCGCTCGGTGACGGCGAGGAACATCTGGCGCGCCGCCTCGACCACGACCATGCCCTGGGTGTGCTGGCCGGTCTGGTGGTCGAGCAGCAGCTCGTTGTTCTGGTGCAGGCGCAGGGCCGCGTGGAAGATCTGGTCGTCATGGCGGCCGAGGTCGGCGATCAGCACGTTCTCCTCGCGGTGCTTGTGCGCCTCGGCCCGCTTGGCGAGACGGGGAGGGTGTTCCTGGAGGAGGATGCGCTCCTCCAGGCCGCGGCGTCTGAGCACGCCGCGGATGTACTCCCACTCGTACTCGCCGATGCCCTGGCCTCCTCTGAGGGTCACCGGGCCGGGGACGTCGTCGTAGGCCCCCGCCCTCAGTGCGCCCAGGAACGCGCTGAGGGTCTGGACCCGCTCATGCACCGCGAATCCGGCGAACCTGTCTCCCACAACACAGAGGGCAGAAACGATCTGACTGGACATCGCACACACCTTTCTGATCTTTGAATGCATTCGGATGTCCCCCTTTTCCCACGCGCACGAAAGGCCAACGGAGAAAAGGAAGGACGCACGTCCGGAAAACGGCAGGGAAAAAGTCGGGGCGATCCTGGGTCCGGGCTGGCCCGGGAAGGGATGCGGGTGGGGACGGCCGGGACCGGTCGCGTGCGGGCGCGCGGACCGCGACCGGTCCCGTTCTCAGAGCTGGCGCGCGCTCCCGGAGCGGACCGTCGCCCCCAGGGCCAGCAGCGCCCCGGCGCCCAGGATCGCGGCGGCGGCCAGCGACACCGCGGGGAAGCCGAACCCGGCGAGAGCGGTGGCCAGTTGCGGGCCGAGCCCCGCGCCGACGAAGAGGAAGAAGGTGTAGAGCGCGACGGCGCTGCCGCGCGCGGCACCCGCCCTCGCGCCGATGGCCTGGACGAGGCCGGGGGCCGCCACGGCGATACCGGCGACGAAGACGAAGAGGCACACGCCGATGGCCACGCCCTCGCTGAGGAACGCGCAGACGACCGCCAGCAGGGCGGCGGCCCCGAGGGAGAGGGCGATCCGCCGCTCCGGTGCGATCCTCGCCAACCAGGGGGTCAGCAGCGGGATGGCCAGCATCGCCGGGAGGGCGCTGGCGCGCAGGGCCAGCAGGGCGCCGTCATCTCCGGCGAGCGCCGAAGGCCCCGCGACCTGCAAACCGCTGTAGACGCCCACGAAGCCCGTGAGGACCGTCAGTGTGGCGCCGTAGAGCAGCAGGAGCCTCCCGTTGCCCACAAGCCCGGCCATGGCGGCGAAGGCGTCCGCCACGGTCGCCCCTCCGGCGGCCTCGTCCGCGCGCAGGACCAGCCGTAGTCCGGCCGCGCCCAGGGCGAGCGCGGCACCGCCGACGAAGAAGACCGACTCCCAGCCGAGCGCCTGCCCGATGCCCTGTGCCGCGAGCTGCCCCAGGACCGCCGCGGCGAGGAAGGAGCTGGTCAGCCAGGTGATGGCGGTGACACGGCGGTGCGGATCGACACGGGTCGCGATATAGGCGAAGGCGGAGGGGGCGAAGGTCGCGGCCACGAGCCCCTGGACCGCGCGCAGGACGAGTGCCGCCCCCAGCGACGAGGCGAGGGGGACCACGGCGGTGACCACGGCGGTGGCCGCGAGGCCGACGACGATCGTGCGGCGGGGACCGAAGCGGTCGGCGGCCGGCCCGGCGAACAGGAAGCCGGTGGCGTAGGCGATCGCGAAGGCGGTGGCCGTCCACGCGACCGAGGTGGGACCGCTCCCCCAGTCGGCGGCCATGAGGGCGAAGAGCGGAATGACGGTGTAGAGCTGGCCGACCACCAGCATTCCCGCGAGGGAAAGCGCGGTGACGGTTATCGCAAACGACATGCGCGCAGAAGTCGGAGGGCCGCCCACGGCGCCCTCCGTTTTTATCGATGCCATGTCTCCACTATGGAAACCAACCAGTTGGTTGTCAAGGCGAAAAAGGAATTACCCCCAGTCCGGATCCGGCCATGTACCGTGCCTCACACACTGCGGCGGGAAACCGTTTCGCCACCCAATGCAACCAACTAGTTGGTATTGCGTTACCATGTCGCCATGACCAAGAGAACGGAAACAACTCGCGCACTCCTGCTCAAGGCCGCGCGAACGGAGTTCGCCGCGTACGGGATCGCGGGTGCGCGTGTGGACCGCATCGCCGAACGGGCCGGAATCAACAAACAGCGGATCTACGCGAACTTCGGCGACAAGGAGCAGCTCTTCCAGCACGTGGTGGGCGACGCACTGGACGAGTTGTCCCAGGTCGTGGCGCTCGACGAGGACACGGATCCGGCTTCCTACGTGGCGCGCGTGTTCGACTACCACAGGACCAGGCCCGAGCTGCTCAGGCTCCTGCTGTGGGAGTCCCTGCACTACGGTGAGCAACCGCTTCCCGACGAGGAGGGCCGGGCCCTCCTGTACGAGGCCAAGCTCTCCTCCCTCGCGCGGCAGCTCGGCACGCCGCTCTCGCTCGACACACGGCACCTGCTGCTGAGCCTCATCGGTCTGGCCGCGTGGCCGCAGATCACACCCCAGCTCGCCCGGCTGATCGTGGGCCCGGACGCCCACGAGGACGAGGCCCAGGCGCGCCTGCGGGATCACATCGTCGAGTTCGTCCGAAGCGCCACGCGAACGGCTCCGTCCGCACCGGTGTCCGGTGCGGACGGAGCCGTCTGACCGTCGTCGGCGGCCCTGGTCGGGGAAGGGACTCAGGCCCGCCGCCCACCCGGCCTGTTCACGCGGCGCCGTCGGCCAGCGCGGCGGGCGGAGGCGGCTGTTCACCGCTTCCCTCCAGCGCGGCGATCCAGGCGTCGTGCAGCCACATCTGCGTGGCCCGCCGCTGAGCCGCCGTGTCCCAGGTGACGTCGCGCTCGAAGGTCATCACCCGCGAGTCGGCTCCGACGATGACCCATGCGTAACGCCCGTCCTCATGGCGGGTCTTGACCTTGACGCCGGGGATGACGTGCTCGCGCCCGTCCTCGTCCACGACCGTCTCGTCATGGCGGTCCACCCACTGCTCGCTCAGACCCTGGAGGTAGTCGTCGTCGAGCCGCCCCAACCAGCTGTAGGCGGCCTGGCGCGCCTGCTCCGCGTCCGGCAGGTCCCCCGGGTCGTTGTCCACGTCCGGGTCCAGTGCGGTGTAGCCGACGACGCGGCCGTCCCCACCCCTGACGACGGAGACGTGCGGCCCTCCGAGGCGGACCTCCTCCGTGGGCTGGTGGCGGGTGACCGTCACCCGTTCGCCGTCATGGTTCCCGACGCGGACGTCGACCTCGTACCAGCCGGAGGGAGGCGTGAGGCCGAGCTCCTCCCCCAGGGAGGACAGCACGTCCCCGCCGCTGTTCGCGTCCACCGTCATGTCCCTACCGTTCTCCTCGGCGGTTCGCGGTGCGTGGTCAGCCGGGTCCGGCGCCGCACCGCTCCTGTCATCGGCGTAAGCCCAGATCGACGAGCCGAGCACGGCCGCGAGTGCCATGGTGGAGGCACCGAGCAGCAGGGGCCGCGTCCGGGTGAACCCGGCCGTACGTCGTCGTGTCGCCATGGTCGTCACTCCTCTCGCACCGCGCCGAGGCGAACCGGAGCACACCCCACCGACCCGGAGGTCCCGGTCTCGACGCGAGGGCACCACCATAGAAGCAACCAACCAGTTGGTTGTCAATATTGCGTGTCGGCCCACGGGAAGAGCCCGCCGTGCGGTACGCGGGGCGGGCTCCGCAAGCACCTTCCTTCCGGGAGCGGCGTCAGCGCGGCGACACGCCCCCGCTCTCGGGAGGCTCGGTCAGGAGGACGCGTCCTGTCCGTGCAGCAGGCAGAACTCGTTGCCCTCGGGGTCGGCCAGCACCGTCCACCTGGCGTCCTCGGGCTGTCCCACGTCCACCTGCACCGCGCCCAGTCCCAGCAGCCTCTCCAGCTCCTGGGCCACCGTCAGTCCGTCCGTGACGCGCAGGTCCAGGTGCAGGCGGTTCTTGATGCTCTTGCGCTCGGGCACGGCGAACACGTCGACCCCCAGGTCCGCCCCCGTGTGCGGAGCGAGACTGAACCCGTCCTCGGCCTCCTCCACGATCGGCCAGTCCAGCACACGGCTCCAGAACGCGGCCACGGCCTCGGCGTCGGCCGCGTCGATGGCGATCACACAGATACGGCTTCCCATGCCCGCAGCCTACGGGCGAGCACCGACATCCCGCCCGGAACGGTACCTCGGGCCACCCCGGCGAGACCTCCGGCCACCCCGCCCGGGGCCGGTGGGCCCGGTACCGGGGACACTGCCGCCCGGTCGGGCACCGTCGTCCGACCGGGGCCTCCCCGGGTCAGTGCGCCGCGGCGGCGTGCACGAGGACGTCGTAGCCGTCGGTGGTGCGCTCCAGGTCCGCGCCGAGCGAGCGCACCCACGCGTCGAGCCGCTCCTGGACGGCCGGGCCGTCGCGGTCGTCGTCCACGGTCAGCTCGACCTCCAGGAACACGCCCACGCCGCGCAGCTCGTCCACGCACACGGTGATCCCGCCCGCCCGGCCGACGCGGCGGGTCTTGACGATGCGCAGGGCCGGAACGTAGCCGAACTGGAGGAGGGCCCGGTGCATCTGCTCCCGGTCGGCGACGGCGGTCTCGTGCTCCACGTACTCCAGGGGGTTGGCGGCCGGGGTCTTGGCGGTGAGGACGTGCTCGCCGTCCTGGGTGCGCAGTCGGGCGAAGGTGCGTCCCGCCTTGGGCATGCCGAACTCCCAACCGGGCGGGGCGTAGGCCTGGTCGTCCTGCTCCGCGGGTTCGGAGAGGGCGACCCCGGCGGAGTCGAGGGCGGCCAGGAGCGCGGCGGGGTCGGCGACGCGGTACTTGGCCTCGATCTCGCGCATGCGTGTGCTCCTGGGGAGGTTGGTGCAGGGGTTGCCCACGAGCTTACCGAGGGTGAGCGTTCCCCCGCGCTGCTTGCCCGGTCCTTCTCCGGGACCGGCCGGGGGAGAAGAACCGCCGAGAACGTCCAGGTCACCGGGGTGCGGGAAATCCCCGGTCGCGTCCGGCATGCACGCCCCCCTACCGGGCAGAGGGTAAAGACAGTCCCCTTGAACGGTGTGCTCCACCCCATGTACGGGCTGGTGGCGCCGCCCGCGGACCGGGGGGACGACGCCGTGTGGTGCGCGGTGCGGCGCTCCACGCCCCCTGAAGGAGCACACCGAGTGGACGAGACAGCCAGCAGGGCGGGCTCGGGAGGACTGATCGAGGACTACCTGGCCCTGCGCCGCCACAAGTGGTGGCAGCGCGAGGCGCAGAGGCCCCAGGACGCCGTGATGGGCCGGGAGTGGACGATCGCCCCGGCGGACGAGGAGACCGAGGTCCCCGTGTCGTCGCTGGTGGTGGAGATGTCCGACCAGGAGGCGTGGTACTGGGGGTTTCGCGCTCCGGACAGCCTGCCGACGGACATGCGCTGGAGGGTGACCGTGCCCTACTCCCTGCCCGAGGGGCACCGGGGGCGGACCGCGGTGCGGGTGCTGCTCACCATGGGCAACAGGGCCGAACTGGTGACACCGCTGCACCCGGCGACCGCGCCGCTGGACGTTCCGGTGGAGCGGATCGTGACGGACACGGACGTGCCCGCCGAGGAGCTGCCGGGGATGTGGCTGAGCGTGGCGCTGCTGGGCGGAGCGGACGCACAGGGGTTCCGCGCGCTCTCCTGACCCCCGTGTGCCCTCCCCGCCCCGTTCCGGTCGCCCGGGCGACCGTTCGGCCCCGCTCCTGCACGGCCCCTGGAGTGCACGGCACCTGAAGTACTCGGCCCCGGAGGTTCCCGAGGAGCCCACCGGGGCCGGTCGTCGCGGGGGGGGGGGGGGGGGGGGGGGGGGGGGGGGGGGGGGGGGGGGGG
>NZ_CBDRFA010000080.1:0-38372 GCF_965343085.1 Nocardiopsis synnemataformans
TGCATGAACTGGCGCGGTGGCGACGCGCCCCACCCGATTCCTTCCGATAGGGATTCTTCTGCTGCACCCGCCTGGGTCTTGTTGCACTCCTGCACGGCCCGGGCCCCACACCACCGCCACCCCAACCCCACAGCGGGGTGGCTTCCCTGGGGCCGCCGGACGGGGGCCGGCGGCCCGCCCTTCCCAACGAAAGGAACACTCGTGCCTACTGCTATCGCGTTGAACAGCTGGAACATCCGCCGGAGCAAGGACCCTTCCCTGCTGCTGTTTCGCCGCCCCTGGGACGCCGAAGAACAGTCGTTCCGTGCTGAGGATCCGGACGCCGGACTTTCACTCCTGCGGGCCTTGGAGGCCATCGAGGCCCGTTATGAGGAGTGGTATGTCGGTATCCGCTCCGGGATGGCCCAGGACGGGCGCAGCGTCCTGTGGGGCCAGGTCCCTGGCGAAGGCGTGGTCTACGCCAGAACAGCCACGGAGTTGGAGCGCAAGATCGTCGATGCTCTAGCCGTGCTCAACCTGTAGGCGCGCCACAACTTCGCCATTCCGGGGTGCGGGACTTGTCCCGCAGCAAGGTGTTCATGGTCCAGGATCCCAGCCATGCGGCTCTCGTGCCCGGCACCTGCCTCGTCCCGCGGAGAAGCCAACTCCCTCGTGCTCACCGAAGCCGCGCGCGGCTGCCCTGTCGATGGCGGGACGTCGATTGTGAGCACCGCCGGGGTGCGCTCAGGCCACCGCGCTCCACGCCACACCATTCACGATCCGAGGACCACACCACCGTGCCCCCCACGACCACACACGACCTGACCGCTCTTGGCGACCGAACTCTGGCTCTGGCTCGGGCTGGCGAGGACATGCACCGCCGCCAGGCGCGGAACCTACTCGGCCTGCCTCCTCGAAGGTTCGCCCTGGCGATGGACGAGGGCTTCGTCGTGCCCTCCCGCACACGCCTGGACCATGTGACCACGCAGAGCCTGTGCTCCTACATCGCCAGCCGGGAAGCGGGGGTGGTGACGCTCTTCGACGCGCTGGCGCGCCAGGCCGCCGTGCAGGGGCAGGTGCTCACCGAGCCGGAAACCCGCGCCCTGCTCGCCAAGCTCCATGCGGATCCCGGGGAGCACGGTCTGCCCGTGCGCACCCTGCGACAGCCCACCATGCCGCCGGTCACACCCCTGTGGGAGCAGTGGTACCAGGGACACATCGCAGCGGCCGTGCGCGGCCTGGATCAGTGGCAGCAGGACCTGCTCCATCAGGAGCAAGAGGCCGCGGTACGGGCCCGCTGTGATGCGGCGCGCTCGCGCCTGTTGTGGGTGGCTCCAACACCGCTCACCCCCTACCAGTGTTTCCTGGCCGCGGCGCTGTCGCGCCGGGTGGCCGTCGGCCAGCAAGTACGTGCGCTGGACAGTGTGGACGCGCGGCACCTGGAGCACAGCGGGCGTCTGCCGGAGGTGGAGGTCTACGCCTCGGGGGTGATCGTGGTGCATACCCACACCCAGCTCGGTCGGCCGACCGGAGCCGTGCAGTTGCACGATGAGCCCTTGGCCCAGGCGCTGATCGGTGTGGTGGACGAACTCCTCCGCATGGGCCAGAAACTGGCCCTCTTCGCCGCCCAGCACATGAGGGGGCGACGGTGACCCACTCCCCTGCGGCTACCCGTTGCGAGGTCGACCTGGATGCCGCCCAGGCGCGCACGATCCTGCTCAGCCCGCCCCAGGTGCCCGCGCAGCTGGACATGGCACACGCGCTGGAGGTCAGCGGTCTTACCCGGGCCGAGCTCCTCGCGCTGCTGGAGGACGGGGTCGTCTACGCCGAGACCGCGACCGGGCGCCTGTGGCGCGGCCTCTCCCGCGACCACCTGTTCGCCTACCTCACGCGAGTGCGTCGTCAGCCGCTCACGTTGTTCACCGCCCTGCTGCGCGAGGCTGACGAGCGCGGCGTGCGCCTGGACGAGGGCGCCTTCCAACGTGAGCAGTCCGCTCTGCGTGCGCAGGTGCGGGAGGGGAGCATCTGTCGGCTGCTGCGCCAGGATCGGCGCGCTCCCGACGGCGGCCCGTGGGAGATCTGGTTTCGTGGCCACTACCGGCACGCCGTGGACCTGATCAGCGCACGCAACGCCCCACGTGCGGCCCAGGCCGAGCACCTGGCCCACCGTGGGGTCCGGGTGCGGACCCTGTGGGTACCGCGCGCCCCGCTCACCCCCTACCAGCACTATGTGGCCGCGGCTCTGCACGGCTGCGGATTTCCCGTCCGGGTTCTGGCCAGCACGCTGGTGCGTCACCTGGAGCACGCCCAACACCACCCCCTGCCGGACTTGACCGCCTACGCGAGTGCGGGACGCGTCTACCTGCGCACCTACACCGCTCTGGGGCGTGCCGACGGCGGCGTGGTCGTGTCCCACCCCGGATTGTGCACGCGCCTGTGCGAACAGATCGAAGACCTGCACCAGCAAGGGAGCCTCTTGGCCGACTTCCACCTGGACCACGGAGACCGACCATGGTGATGCTGCGCTCCCGCCTGCCCCAACGCCCAACTCCCCTCGTCAGGGGGTCCGACGTCTGGACCCGCTCGCAGCCCACCGTGTCCAGGCCCAGGCCCGCCGGTCCGTGCGGCGCCTACCTGGAACGGCGCATCCAACAGGCGGGCGGCACAGATGTCGTGGCCGCGGCCGAACAGCGAGCCCACTCCCACCCGCGCCCCACCGAGGAGGCGCACTACCAGCACTGGGCCCCGCTAACCCACCGGGTCCGCACCTGGCTGGCCCAACAACCGCACCGCACCAGCCCGCAGACCGACCCGGAGCACTCCATGCCCACACCACTTCCCACGACAGGCGTGCTGGCCGACGCCTCCACCATGAGCAGGCGCTCGACCTGATGCGCCGCTACCGAACCCCGTCCCCCCTACCCCACCAGGGCCAGGCCATCATGGCCGCGCTGCAGCAGACCCACCGGCTGTGGTGCGTGGAGACGAGCACCCCGCAGACCCGCGCGGCAGAGCAGGACCGTACGCGTGCTGGCCGAACGGGGCGTCCCCGCCCCGGTGCGCACGCCCAGCAGGTATGGGACGAGGTCGTTCGCCTGCGTACTCGCGGCGGGTTGCTCACCCAACGCGTGGTGATCCTGCCCGCCGCGGTGACCGAGCAACAGCGCCGTCACCTGCTGGACGTGGAGCTCGAAGCAGCGCACTCCGCCGGAGAGCAGGTCCGCGTGATGGACGCCGCTCCTGCCTGGGGCCCGGCTCGGTTGCCCACGCTGTGGGTGCTGGACCAGACTCGTATCGCCATCCACCCGGGCACCCCCGCAGCCCGGTTGTTCACTCATCCGGTGGAGGTCCGAGCGGCTAGGGCCGTGCGGGACCGCCTGATGAAGCTCAGCCTGCCCCTGGATCGCTATCGCGCCCTCGAAGCCGCGCTGTGGCCGCGCCTGCCCCAACCGGAGGAGACCTCGTCCCTGCTTCCCCCTACCTCGGCGGCCCAGGCCACCGCCCCGGCCCCTCGTACGCCAGCACCGGCAGCATCAAGGGTGGACAGCCGATGAGCCTGGGACGCCTAATCCGCTCAGCACGCGAACGCTACGGCTGGACCCTCGAAGACCTGGCCCGCCGCGCTGACATCTCCAGCCCCCTGTTGGCCGCACACGTGGAAGCCGGTATCCCCGTGCCCGAGTGCCGCGCTCAGGTCGAAGCGATGGCTCACGCGCTCGGTCTCACCCCCGCCAAGGTGTGGGAGCAGATCGTGGCCGAGGCCGGGCACACCCCCGGACCGCGCATGCTGGGGTGGGAGGTCGTCCACCTGCGCGTGATCGTGCTCCAGGGGCCTGTCATGGGCCTGGGCGCGGTGCTGGACGCGGTCGACGTGGAGTACGGGGGCTGGCGCCCACCCAGTCTGATCGTGGTTCGCTGCCCGGGGTGGGACACCACCGACGATGCGCAGGCCCTGGAAACGGCACAGTTGCTGAGTGATTGCTACGGTCCTCTCTACCAGGCCCGCAGCGGCGCGGACCTGACAGTGCTGTGGGATCCGAGCGTGCTGTGCCTGGTCCGGTGGCACCCCGGCCGTGTCGAGTACCAGATCCCCGCCGGCACCCGCCTGGTGGTGTGCTCTGAGGCCTCCATGGTGGGCGAGTGCCCGGCGGGGATGGTGGTGACCGCCACCGACACCCCACCCGATGCGGATGTTGCTGTGCGCCCGTTCGCTCCTCGTGTCTGGCTCACACCCCAGCTGCACGACGCCGTGATGCCCCTGGCCTTGGACTATGAGTCCTCAGTGCCTCAGATGCACGTCATGTTGCCGCTGCTGGCGGGGAATCAGGGCAACAGTGGGTGGAACTGAACCGGCACGCGATGGACACGTCGAGTATCCCAGCGGTGGGGCAGGCCGCGCGGTGAGCTCGCGGTGGGCCCACCACTTGGACGCAGCGGCACCCGGGGGCTTGGCGTCGGTGTCGCTGTTGTGCTGGGCCCCGGTCCCCCTGGGAGTGGTGGGCGCCTACGTCGTGCTGGTGGGACTGGTTCTGGCGCTGGCCGCCTGGCGCCACCGGTCGAGCGGGTGCGTATGGTGCCACCACGCAGGTCCCCGCCGCGTCGCGGTACCGGCTGGGCGGCGTCGTCTCGTGCAATGGGGGCATCAAGCCCTGCACGCCGATGGACTGGTCGTAGCCGTGCTCCTGGCGTGTGGGGTCTTCGGCGCCGTTGTGAGCCCGCAGGCAGGCATGGGTGCTCTGGGAGCCGGTTACGCCTTGGTCCTGTGGGCCGGTCCCCGGCGCCGCGCCCCTGCGGAGTCCCGGTGCCCGGGCTGTCAGGAATGCGTCCCACCGGGGCAGGACAGGCGAGCTGCCGCACGCATCGGCCCTTCTCCGAGTGGGGTCGGTTCCCCGTGGGCGGAGGAGAGATCAATCTGGCCTGGCGCGGGTCTTCCCAGGGTGGAAAGGAACGGGGTGTGAATGCCAGCCCCTGCTGGTTCCTCACCACCATTCCTGGCCCGCCTCGGCGGCGGAAAGACACGTGTTCCACCGCGGCCATGTTCCGACACCGGTGCTGTGTTCTGCCCGCGTGTTCGCGTCCCATTGCATGGTCCCCCGTACAAGAACCCAGAGGCATGATGAACAAGAAGCGTGCGGCTCGGATTCGCACCCGCACCCCCGTACTCACCCAGTCCCGTGGAGTCCTTCTTGCCTCCACCGCCAGCGAGATGCTCGGGCTCGGCCCTGACCAGCTCCAACGGTTCTCCAGTTGCCAGCAGCCCCCTTCCTGGACGCTCGGTGAGGCGGTGATGGATCTGCCTCGGCTGGTGCGACACCTCAACGACCGCCGCGACTGGGCAACCTCTTTCGCGGCGCTGCACGACGTGGAGGGTGAGCACCTGGATTTAGCCGCGTTTTGGGCAGATTACCGGCTCACCCGCCAGCGGTGGGACGTCACTGGCCTGGTTGTGAGTCTGGGGGTGCAACGGCTGGTCATCGACGACACCATCCCGTCCCTGTTCGCGTGGCTGGCTGGGGACATCGTGCGCGGGCGGGCCCTGCTGGAGGAGGAGGGGCAGTCCAAGGCGGGCTTCACCTGGTCTGCGGACCACCAGGACCAGCTCGGGGTCATCGGCTTGGACCTAGTGGATGCGCCCTTGACCCCCTACCAGCAGTGGATGGTGCGCGAGCGCGCCGACCGCGCCCACTACGCCGGACACGACCAGCGCATCCTGCCCAGGGAGAAGGTCCGGATGTTCGAGCTCGACGAGTCCCGGCCCTTGCGAGACGTGCTGGTAGTGGGCCGCCAGGTCGCCTACGAACTGGCCTACGACACCGGGCGCCCGGTCGGCGCCAAGAAGGTCGAGAACCCGTGGCTGGCCGAACTCCTCACAGACCAGATCAACGACCTGGTGGTGTGGGGCGACCTGGCCTCGGACTGGGCCGGAGCTCCGTACCCGACCACGGTATGACCGCCACTCCTGCGACGGCGCTGCGCCGTGCGCCCGGCAGCCGCCGACCGCTTTCCCAGCTTTGCTTCCTGTTGTGCTGTCCACGTGGACGGTTCACCCTGACACGGAAAAGAGCGCAGGATCATGACCTTGCCATCAGGGAGACACCCCTTTGGCCGGACCGTTCCGGTGACCGGATCCAATGGGCACCCACGGTCAAGCCCACCTGCCCTGGCCGGGCGGGTGCGCCATCGGCGCGCGGCATGGACCTGCACTCGGCTACACCATCACCCGCGCCCCGGGAACGGTGCCGCCGCCACGGATCAAGCTGCCCTTCCGCTCGCGGGGGGGCCACGATCGCCGCAGTGCTGCGCGCGGTCGTGGAGGGCCGCCCGTTGGTCGTAGGTAATCCCGACCTGGCCCTGTTCGACTGAACCGGCAAGGCCGTCCACGAGCCCGCGTTCAGCACCTACCGCGCCCACCTGGTAGAACAACTCCTCACCCAGGTTCCCGCCCCCGACGTGCTGCACCTGCACCACCTGGCCTTCGGGGCCTTCCCCGCGCTGGTCGACGCCTTCCCCCAAACACCGGCTCTGGCGTTGATCCACGGCACCGACCTGCTCTACGCCGACCAGAACCCGACCCAGCACGCGGTCATGGTCCGCCTCGCCCACCACGCCCACCACGCCCACCGGATTATCGCGCCCACCGCGGCGATGGCCGACCTGCTGGTGCGCCGGGTCCCGGACCTGGACACCAGCCGGATCGTGCAGGTGCCCTGGGGCGTGCCCGACACCCTGCTCACCACCCCGTCCCCACGCCCAGTGCCCGGGGACGGAGGGCCGTTGCGGCTGCTCTACGCCGGACGCCTGTCCCCGGAGAAGGGGGTGCAGGACCTGGTGGCCGCGTGCGCGGCCGCCGGGGTACGGCTCAGCGTCGCCGCTCCCACCCCACCCACCGCAACGGAGGCGAACTACCTGGGATGGTTGGAGCGCCCCCAGCTGTGGCAGGAGTTCGCCCATCACGACCTGCTCGTGGTGCCCTCCGCCCGCCTGGAAGCGTTCGGACTGGTCGCCATCGAAGCCCAAGCGTGCGGGTTGCCGGTGCTCTACCGGCAGGTGCCCGGCCTGGTCGACAGCGCCCTGTGCGTGCCCGACCTGAGCGCCCGCACCCTGGCCACCACCCTGGCCTGGCTGGCCTCGGACCAGCGGGCACTCGACCAGGCCCGCGAGGCCGGGATACGCAACGCCGCCCGGTTCCCGCTCTCGGCCACCGCCGCCGCGCTGCGCGAGGTCTCCACGGAGATCGCATGAGGCCGCTAGGCTCACCCCGACCCGCCCTGAACAGGAAGACCGCGACGTGGCTAGCGAGCGCATCACCACCCTGCTGCACGAGGCCGTGGCCCAGGAGGTGATGCCCGGAGCGGTGTGGCTGGTCGGCGGCGCCGACGGCGCCAACGACGGCGGGCAGGTGGGCCTTCTCGACCCAGCCGACCCGCATACGCCGATGCGAGCCAACACGATCTTCGACATCGCCTCGCTCACCAAGATCGTGGCCGTGTGGTCGGTGATCGGCACCCTGTGGGAGGACGGCACCCTGCGCCTGGACGACCCGCTGGGTGCCCTGCTGCCAGAGCTGGCCAACGCCCCACTGGGACGGGTGAGCGTGCGCCAGCTGCTCACCCACACCGCTGGGGTGCCGCCCCGGGCACAACTGCGTGCCCTGTACGGCACTGATGCGGCCGCGATTCGCCGCGGTGTGCTCCACGAGCGCCTGCACCACGAGCCGGGCGAGCGTGTGCACTACACCGACCGGGCCGCCCTCATCCTGGGGTTCCTCGCTGAGGAGTTGACCAGCACCGATCTGGACGACCTGGCCCACGACCGGGTGTGGGATCCCCTCGCGATGCGCGAGACCCGCTTCGGGCCGCTGCCCGCGTTCCTGGCAGCCCGCACCGCACCGACCGAACTGGACGAGGAGACAGGGGCGCATCTGCGCGGGGACGCGCACGACTTCTCCACCCGGCTGCTGGGCGGGGTATGTGGGATCGCTGGGGCCTTCTCAGTGGCCGAGGACCTGGGCCGGTTCCTGACCCACATACTCCGCCCCACCACCGAAGCCACCTTCGGCAAGGCCTGGATCAATGAGTCCTTGCGCGTGCAGACCGGTGGCCTCGAACCGACCCGCGGCTTGTTCTGGCACCCGGCGCCCGGCACCACCGCGGCCAACGATGTGTGGGTGCACTACGGGTTCACGGGGACTGGCATGTGGATCGCCCCGCAGCTCAACCGGTGGGCGGTCCTGCTCACCAACAAGCTCTACTACACCCGCGACCGGGAGCCCATAGCCCGTATACGTGACGCTTTCCGCAGCAACGCCTTGTGACATGGTGCTCTGGGGCACCTCAACAACGCATCTGGCCTCAGTCCTGGTACCGGTGGTGCTCGACCTGGCACGTTGGTGAGGACTCTGCAAGAGCCTCCTGGGAGCGGCAAACCGCTCCCAGGAGGCTGTGATGCTCAAGCAGAGGCTTCTTCCGCCGGGAAAAGAACCAACATAAGGGGTTCGTCGGCCACGTGTCCGTCCAGGGACCGCCAGGCTGTCGCTCACCGCTGGAAGCACTCCCTGTCCCCGCTCTGGGAGTCCACGAAGGCGTTCAACAAGGTGAACTCAAGGAGCTTGCCATGGTGTACGGCTTGACAGAACCCGGCAGCCAAGCAGTTACTGACCCTGCGGGCCATCTCCCGGGAGGACGGGCTCCCGGGCCAACTCCACAGGTACCGCTTGATTTGCCGTCAGGAGGATTGCATCAGGCTGTGGTTGGCTGAAGCTCTCCAACGATCTGAGCAAGCGGCTCTGGGGCAAAATCGTCGATATCGGCAGGGAACCAGGAGAAGCGCAGTCCGCTGGAAGCGATGTCGGCTTCCAGGCCCATGGCAGTGAGTACGTGGCTAGGGGTGTAGGAAGCGCTGGTGCACGCCGATCCGGTCGCCACAGCGACCACGTCCTTAAGGCGAACGATGAGGGCTTCGGCGTCCACTCCCTCAAAAGACACGTTGAGTATGTGCGGCACGATGTGCTCGAGCTCCCCGTTAATGCGGTGCCGGGTGCCAGCGAGCGCGGTGAGCAACCGCTCGCGGAAGAGCAACGCCTGTTTGGTCCACTGTTCGCGCTCTTGCAAGAAGAGTTCGGTGGCCTTGGCCAAGCCCATGATCAGGGGGACAGGCAGTGTTCCTGGGCGAAGTTTGCGCTCTTGACCGCCGCCGTACATCAGTGGCTGCAGGGGGACCTTGTCCCATCCTCGTCGACGGATCACGAGGGCGCCGATGCCTTTGGGGGCTCCGATCTTGTGGCCGCTGACGCTGATCATGTCAATGGGCGCGGTCAGGTCCTGCTGGCGCTTGGCGAATCCCTGGGCGGCGTCGACGTGGAGGTACGTTGATGTTCGGCGGAGCAGGTGCGCGAGTTCATCGACGGGTTGGACGACCCCGGTCTCATTGTTGACGTGCATGAGTGACACGGCGAGGGTGTCAGGACGTAGACGTTCTTGCACTGCCTCAACCGGGATGCGCCCAGAGGACCCAGGTGTGAGGAAGTCGACCTCAAACCCTCGGGACTGCAGGTATTCCAGAGGCTCGATGACAGCCTTGTGCTCAATCGCGGACGAGATGATGTGGCGCCGTCCGGTCTGTTCGCCGTGCGGAGCGAGACCCAGGAGAGCAATGTTATTACTCTCTGTAGCACCACTGGTGAAGATCACCTCGTCCGGTTTGGCTCCGACTGTGCCCGCGAGGTACGTCCGCGCCTGCTGTACAGCACGCTTGGCGCTCGTACCGAACTCGTGCGTGCGGCTTCCGGCGTTGCCGAACTCCTCTGTCATCCAGTGCAGCACCACGTCCGCCACGCGTGGGTCCACACGTGTCGTCGCTGCCGCGTCCAGGTAAGCCACCATGGCAACCTTCTCTCATCGCTGTTCTCACCAAAATTAACGTCCGTAACGTCAAAGGCAAGACGTACTTGTACTACTGTGACACTGGTGAGTTCACGTACTGCAGCGCACGCCGCACACGGAACCACCTCTGCCGGCTACGAGTACACCTTCCCCGCCATCCGCGGGATCCAGGCAGGGCGTGAGTTCTACACCTCCATGTGCCCCCTGCGCCTCATCCCCAGGATCTTCCTCTTCGACGACGAGGAGCTCGCCCCTGAGGTGCGAGCCCAACGAGTGCTCAACAAAGGGCGTCTGCCCACCCTGACGCGCTACCTGGTAGACAACCCCGATGACTACGTCTTCAGCGCGCTGACGGCATCCATCGACGGGGACATCCAGTTCGACGCGATGGCTGAGCAAGGACCCGGCATGCGGGTCGGTCAGATCCGCATCCCCATGGATGCGCGGTTCGTGATCAACGATGGTCAACATCGACGCGCCGCGATCGAACTGGCTCTGAACGAGCGCCCCGAGTTGGGCGATGAGACGATCGCCGTGGTCTTCTTCCACGACGCTGGGCTCGAACGCTGTCAACAAATGTTTTCCGACCTCAACCGGCACGCTGTGCGCCCCGCCCGCTCCATCGGTGTCCTGTACGACCACCGAGACCCACAAGCCGTGCTAGCACGTCTTCTGTCCTTGCGTTGCCCCGTGTTCAAGGGGCATGTGGACATGGAACGCAGCACCCTGTCAGCGAGATCCAGCAAGCTCTTCACGCTGAGTTCTGTCTACAACGCCAGCCATGCACTGCTGCGCGACTTGGATCTTCCCCGGGACAGCGATGAGGCGTGCGACCTCGCCGGGCGCTTTTGGGAAGCCGTGGACGAGCTCATACCCGAGTGGGGCATGGTCCGACGCAGGGATCTGCTCGCACGAGAGGTTCGCAAGGACTTCATTCACAGCCATGGGCTGGCTCTACACGCCCTGGGGCGAGCGGGAAACACGCTACTGCGCGAATCCACCGAGGAAGCCGACTGGAAAGCGCGTCTCCAGCCCATCGGCAAAGTGGACTGGTCGCGCACCAATACGGCGTGGGAGGGTCGCGCAATCGTCGGAGGGCGTGTAACCAAGAGCCATCAAAACACGATCCTGACTACCAACTACCTAAGGCAACAGCTCAGCCTTGCATTGACACCGGAAGAACAGCAACTGGAAGACGCCTACCTGCGAGGAGAAGTATGAGTACTCCCACAAAGCCGAAAGCACCCTTTGAGGGCAGCACACTCAACTCCGTGGTCACGGAACTAATCGCAGAAATCCTAGAGCTCTATACCGCAGACGAAGTACCCTGGGTTGTGGGTTACAGCGGGGGCAAGGACTCCACGGCAATCCTGCAGCTCGTCTGGCTCGCGCTCCAGCAGCTCCCGGCGGAAAAACGGACTAAGCCAGTCCATGTCATTAGCACCGACACATTGGTCGAGAACCCGATCGTAGCAAGCTGGGTCTCTCAATCACTGGAAACCATGGGACGAGCTGCCGAAGAGCAGCAGCTTCCTGTACAACCCCACCGGCTCACCCCTGCTGTGAAGGACACCTTCTGGGTTGGGTTGATCGGCAAAGGGTACCCTGCGCCACGCCCGAAGTTTCGGTGGTGCACTGAGCGACTCAAAATCAAGCCATCTAACAGTTTCATCCGCAGTGTCGTCGATGACTACGGTGAGGCCATCCTGGTATTGGGCACCCGTAAGGCAGAAAGCTCGATCAGGGCTCGCACCATGGAAAAGCACGAAAAGCGGCGTGTACGCGACCGCCTCTCCCCCAACGGCAACCTCCCCAACTCCCTCGTCTACAGCCCGATCGAGGCCTGGAGCACCGACGAGGTATGGATGTTTCTCATGCAGCAGAGTAACCCTTGGGGGCATCCAAACAAGGACCTGCTGACCATGTACCAAGGTGCATCCGCCGACAGTGAGTGCCCCCTGGTCGTGGACAGCACAACACCTTCCTGCGGAGACAGTCGGTTCGGGTGCTGGACGTGCACGCTCGTCGAACAAGACAAATCAATGACCGCCATGATCCAAAACGACGAGGAGAAGGAGTGGATGCAGCCGCTCCTGGCTCTGCGCAACGAGCTCGACGTCGCGGATGACAGCCACCTGCGCGATTTTCGTAAGATGGACGGCCGAATCCAGCTTTTCGGCGACCGCATCGTTCACGGCCCATACACCCAGAATGCTCGAGAACAGTGGTTGCGTAAACTCCTCGAAGCTCAGACATGGGTTCGCCAGAACGCTCCTGAATACGTCCGCGGCATCGAACTGATCACGATGGACGAACTTCACGAAATCCGCCGTCTGTGGGTCTTCGACAAGCACGAAGTCGAGGACAATCTGCCCCGCATCTATGAGGAAACCACCGGTGAAGAATTTCCTGGAGCACCTCTCGATGACCAGTTGGCCTTGGGTGCTGATGAGATGCAGCTGCTGTGGGAAGTGTGCGGCGAAGACGACCTCCACTTCGGGACGGCCCGGGAGCTTCTTGCTGTGGAACGGCGATTCCGAACAATGAATCGACGCGCTGGCCTCTTTGAACAGCTGGAAAAAGCTGTTAAGAAGGGTGCTTGGAGCGGAAAAGACGAGGCCTTGGCACACACCCAGGATCGGTACGCGCGTCGGCAACTGCCTCTCATCGACCTCGAAAAGACTTCGGATGCTCCTGCGTAAAATAGCCCTAACTAACTTCGGCGCCTACCTAGGCGAGCAGTCCATGGAACTGACAACCGACCCTCGGCATCCGATCGTATTGATCGGAGGCCTCAACGGTTGCGGAAAGACAACGCTGCTGGACGCAATTCAGCTCGTTCTCTATGGGCCGCGCGCACGATGCAGTGGTCGCGGCAATCGACCATACGAGACCTATCTCCGCGAAAGCATCAATCGGCGAGTTGACCAGAGTGAAGGTGCTACAGTAACTCTTGAGTTTTCCGTCCACCGCGAAGGCGAAGAACGTCATTATAGAGTAGACCGGCGCTGGTATTCTGAAAAGAACAGGATCCAAGAGACCGTTGCGGCGGAAATTGACGGTAAGCATGATCCGGTCATCAGCAGGGGCTGGGCTGATCACATTGAGGATCTCCTCCCCCTCGAGATAGCTTCGCTTTTCTTCTTTGATGGAGAAAAGATCGAATCACTTGCCGATACGCGCCAGGCCGCCGCGGTGATCGAGTCCGCCGTACAGTCACTCCTGGGTATTAACACCGTCCGACAGTTGCGCACGGACCTGGTCGCCCTCGAGCGCCGAAAGGCCGCTTCCAAGGAAGATAAGGATGCGTCAGAAGAAATCGTCGCCCTGCGCAAAGATCTTCAGGCGGCCGAAGCAGAATTTGAGTCTTCCCTTCAAAGGCGCGCGAGCCTGCAAAGCAAACTGGACCAGGCAAAAAAGCGTCTCGGTGAAGCTGAACGCATATTTGCTAAAGATGGCGGATCCTACTACGAGCGCCGAACTGAACTAGAGTCGGAACGCAAAGCGGTATCCGAACAATTGCAGACCGTACAGCAGTCCTTGCTGAACGCGTCGGCAGGTGCGCTCCCTCTAAGTCTACTGACCTCTCAGATCGCCGCCGTCCAAGAGCAGTCTGAAAAGGAGCGGCAGGCGGAGAAAAACACTCAGGTACTGGACATCCTACAAGACCGAGACCAGTGGCTCCTGAAGCGGCTCGGTGAAATGCAACCGGGTGTAGATTTGAACACTCTAGCAACGCACCTGGCAGAAGAGCGCGAACAGCGAAAGCAGCAGACCATGACTCCCCGAGTTTATGGTCTTTCCGAAGACGCTTATAACCAACTGCGCTCCATACCACAAATCATCGAGTACGAACGGCAACATGCGAACGAGTTGGTCAGTGAGTTCAACCGTCTCACTGAGCATGCAGAAAGCATCGATCGCCAACTTGCTGGAGTTCCCGACGAGGGAACCATTGGCCATCGCCTTGAGGAGCGCGATGCCGCGCTCCGCCTAGTAGCACAGACGGAGCAGTCCCTCTCAATCGCAGAGGACGCATGTGAGCGTGCACTAAGAAATCGCGAACAGCGTGAATCCACCCTCGAGCGCGCCCACCGAGCCAATATCCAATTGCTGGAAAAGTCAGAGGACGCCGCTCGCATCGTAGAGTACTCGTCTAAGATCCGGGATACCCTCGAACGGTTCGGCCATGCGCTTCTTGAAAGACGTATCAACGGACTCGAGGTCGCCGTCCTCGACAGCTTCAACAAATTGATGCGAAAGAACAGCTTGGTATCGGATCTACGCATCGACACCGATAAGTACACCATCGTGCTCATCGGTGAGGACGGAAAATATCTCGAACCAACCAGGCTCAGCGCGGGAGAACGCCAGTTGCTCGCCGTCTCCCTTTTGTGGGGAATCGCGCGGGTTGCTGGCAACCGTCTGCCGAGTGTGATCGATACTCCTTTGGGCCGCCTCGACAGCCACCATCGCGAACACCTAGTCAAGAGATACTTCCCTCAGGCAAGCCACCAGGTGTTGCTACTCTCAACGGACGAGGAGATCGATGAGCGCCTGCTTAGCCTACTCAAGCCCCATATCGCTCACGCCTACACTCTAGTGCATAATGACTCAGAGCTGACCACCTCCGTTAAATCCGGGTACTGGTGGACCACCGGAGCCGAACATGTCGCTTGAAACCATTCGCTTGTCCCAGGCAGCTCGAGACCAACTTGTACGTCTGAAGCGAACCACTGGCATTCCGACGTGGAACGTTCTGTGTCGTTGGGCCTTGGCCATTTCACTACAAGATCCCTCGGTGCCGCTAGTCCGTGACATCATTACGGACTCCAACGTGGAAATGACATGGCGGACATTTGCAGGTACCTATGCGGACGTTTACCGAGCTCTACTGGTGCATCGCTGTGTTCTTGACGGCGAGGAACCTACTGATGCGGCAGTTGCTCGGGCTCTGACAATCCATGTCCATCGTGGCATCGGGTATCTCGCAGCTGGCAGTGGTTCCAAGGGGATCCACCGGCTACTAACACAGCAATAGACAAATTGCCACCATTGTAAAAAGCTTCTTCCGGAGACCCAGTTAAGCCGATTCATCGCTTGATGGTGTCAGCCAAGTTGGTGCCATCATAAGCACCCTGGGCTAATCCGGATGAACTTCTAACATCGGGGCCGTGGCCATCGTAGCGACATCGCTCGCTTGGTCATGGCCCCCTGCGGTTTCTCACCGCAAGCGGGCCGACGCACGCCCGGTCACGTAGGTTCGCACCACCGACCGCCACGAGCCCCTAGATCGTTGATGGGAAATCTCTGAACCTGCTGCGCCCATAACGAAGGGCGTCGAGGATCGGTGTGTGACGACCAACCTTGACGCCCTTCTGACAGCACTCTACGTCCATCTGGACGACCATGTGCTCCCTTCAACGGATCAACCCCGCCGGGCAGGGCGGCCCCGTCTGCTCACCGACGCCGAACTGGTCTGTGTCGCCATCGCCCAAGTCCTGCTGCGCCATGACTCCGAACGACACTGGATACGGGCCGCACCGGCACGTATCGGCCATCTCTTCCCTCGCCTGCCCACCCAGTCCGAGTACAACCGCCACCTGCGTGCCCTGGCCCCGACCCTGCTGCGAGCAGCTCGGTGGCTCGCCCGAGCCACCCCCACCTGGTACGAGAAACTGCGGTTGATGGACGGCACCCCGGTGCGGTGCGGGGCCTCGCGGGTCACCGTCGACCGCTCCGGTCTGGGCGAGATCGCCGGCTACGTCCGCGATACCTCTCATCACGCGTTCTACTGGGGTGCCAAGCTCGTGCTGATCACCACCGTCGAGGGGTCGGTGTGCGCGTTCTCCCTGGCCCATCCCAAGGAGCTGGACGAGCGCAAGCAGGCCCTGCACCTGCTGCATACACAACCGCCCGCGGCGGGGCCGTGCCCGATCGTGTGTGACAAGGGCTTCGCCGGGGCCGGGATCGAGCAAGCCGCCGCGGGTCTGGGGCATGTTCTGGTGCGTCCGCGGCGCAAGGGCGAGCCCGAGCGGGTGTTTCCGGGGTGGTTGCGGCAAAGGATCGAAGCGATCATCTGGGCGTTGAAGAACCAGCTCGGGTTGGAACGACACGCTGCGCGCACGGTTGAGGGGCTCTGGGCTCGTGTGTGTCAGCGCATCTGCGCGTTGAACGCGGTGATCTGGCACAACTGGGAAATCGGTGCCCCGGTCAAGCGGTCGATGGTGGCCTAGACCACTGACCAGGACACACATTTCCCATCAACGATCTTGGGCATGGCGAAACCTGCCTGGCCAGGGCCTCTTCTATCCCCTTGACCTCCAGGGCGCATGGGGCCTCTCACAGGAGCCTGCTTGCGTTCCTTACCTGCTGACAGCAACGCACTAGAGCGAACATCCGGCTCTTCTGTGTTCGACCTGGTGCTACCTGTGGGTCTCTGTCAAACTTCTCCGAGCGGACATGGTTGCCGCTACTCTGGGAAGCCCGACCAGCCGCACATTGGTGGAGCCACAGTCTTGGTCAACCCGGCAGACTCCCAAGCCCTCGGCAAGCCCGCGGCGACCAGATACCGAATGCTCGAGCTCGAACAGGTGCCGACATCACCAGGTATCTACGCCTGGTACGTCTCCTTCCATGCAGGCCCGCAAGACTGGAAGACACGTCCTGTTGGCGATGAGGATTCATCAGTTCAAGGTTTCTTACGGCTTCTGCGCGAGTACGCGAGTTATTACGACCCACCTCCTATCGAACTTAAGGGCTCCGCTGCCTATGGTGGCGCCTGGGATGGCAGTCTCGAGCTTGACCGAGGTATGGCAGATCCTGAATCCCATACTGTTGGGGACAGGGATGATCAGCACAGTAAGGACCATGCAGCCCTTGCGGATTCAGTGAGTTCAGAGAAAGGTCGCAAGATCCTCTCTGAAATGCTAAGCCGCATCACCCCCGTCTTTTCTGCCCCCTTGTATATCGGGGTCGCTGATAATCTTCGTGCCCGCTTGCTGCAACACAGAAAAAGCTACAGCAAATCGATGCAATGGCTTCGTGAAAACCCTCATCACACCGAAAGATTGCGCGTAGACGCAAAAAACTTCGGACAACGTGCTGCATCCAGAGGTATATCCATGGAACATTTGGAAGCATGGGTCATCGACGTCAGCACCGAGGAAAGCTCGTCGGATTCTGATCTCACCCGCGCAAGTACACAGTCAGCAGAGTGGTTCTTGCATCGCGCGTTCAGCCCCATCCTGGGAAAGAGGTAAATCGATGCTCATTGCCAGCCAGAACGACCCCTTCAGTGAAAAGGTCATGGGAACGTGGGGTGCTTTCGATGCCCCAGCGGGTCGCGTCGAGTACATTATGACCAAGGCTAGGCTCGGGAAGCAGTCAAATGATCCTGAGCGTCGCCTCACCAAAAGCCTTCGCCCCGTTCGTGAGATCATGGAGGCAAAGGACCTTGATTTCAATCAACTGCTCCAACGAGACTTGGACGACCACCGTGTAGCTACTGGACTCATTCCCTACTTGCTAGAAAAGCGCGCAACGGGTCCTGCCTTTTTTCCTCCTATTATGGCTGTACTGCTTCCTTTTGAGGACAATGTACCGTCTCGTTTCCCATCTGGATCAGAAATTGAAAGCGTCACCGACATGCAGGCTCAGTGGCGCCAAGAGCAGTTCGGAGATGCCTATCAGGTTCGACGAATGGTCGATAATCACGGACATCCACACTCAATTAATCTCGCTCAGCTCCGTTGGAATTATGCTGAAGCCAAGCTGGTCGTTCTGGATGGCCAGCACCGAGCAATGGCGCTTCTAGCGATCGAGCGGACCATGTCCAGGACCTGGCGAGGTGGTTCAGGGGAAAAATTCGCGTCCTTCTACGAAGACCTTGTCAATGACTATCTGAAAAACCCTGCAGTCAGTAATACTCTCAAGCTCGAGGAAATCGAAGTTCCGGTTACGGTCTGTTGGTTTCCGGATCTAGTCGGACCGTCCCAGGATCCCCACTCGGCGGCTCGAAAGCTGTTCGTGGATGTCAATAAGGAAGCTAAGGCACCCAGCGAATCACGCATCATTCTGCTTTCAGATGCTGAGCTCGTTAACGTCTTGACGCGCAGCCTCCTCAGTGAACTCAGAACTCGTGACGACGATAACCTTCTTCCCCTCTATGCTGTTGAGTACGACAATCCCGATACAAAGAATTACCGACCGGCCCGATGGTCTGTGATGACAAACATTCACTTGCTGAAAAGCGCGGTGGAGCGCTGCGTCTTCGGTCCATCTGACAACCTTACTGACGTCAAACGGAAGTTCAGCGGCCGTTCACCCAAAGAAGTCCGTAACGCTTTCATGCGGGTGCAACTTGATATTGAGACTCTCTTCGAACCACAGTTCGAAGACGGGGGTATCGTATACAACCGTTTGAGAATCGGCGGAGAAGAGTTTCCAGCAGGTCGAGTCGATGAAATCTGTCAGCGCTTTACTTCTACATGGGGAAAGGCGATCCTCACGCTTCTCTCCTCCTTGGATCCCTATGCTGCGCACGCGCGAGCGTTGACACGGATGCGTAAGGAATGGAACACGGTCGAACCGTTTTCCGCGCTTGCTCGTGACGCACTCTTTGGAGGCGTAGGTGTCTACTGGACGCTCAAGGACAGCCACGACCACTTCGAGTACGAAAAGAAGAACCTGGGTCAGTCGCAGAGGAAGGGCACCGAGGATGTACTAAGGGCTTGGGGGGCTCTTGACGAGAAAGAAAAGCACTTTGAGCTCCTGCGTGCCGAGGAGTATTTGGGATCCAACCTCGCGAACAGGAGAGATGATAGCAAGTCGGCCTTCGCCGTGCTAAACACGCACGCATGCCAACTTGGTCTCTTCCTTACTCTTGGCACACTCTGGGAGCACCGTAAGAAGAGCACAAACGGCTGGAGTATCCAGGAGTTGGGAGACTTCTCCAACGCTCTGACCAACGGGCTCAACGCATTTTTCCGCCAGACGGGGCCGAACAAAACAAGGAAACGCGACCGACGGCTCGCGTTCAGTAAGAATGTCGAACACCCCATCAATGTGATCAAGCAGATGGAAACTGCTCGGGCCGTACTCTTCCGCTACTTCTGGCTCCAAGCGCTTTCCAACGAGGAGTCATGGTCTCACATATCCGCCTGGCTGCCAGACCGGTCCAGCTTCGAAAGCCTGGTCACCGATGCTAGAGAGATGTACCTTGACTACTGCTCGGATGAGCAACTCAAGGCGCTGAAGACCAGTACAGGCAAGTCCGAAGATAAGGATATAGCGGAGGAGGCACGAACTAAAGCTAGCCAGGCTTTGCGGAAGTCTCTTGAGTACTGGTTCTTCATTCCAAATTCCGAGTACGATGCCTGGCTGAGCACCATCTCAAGCAAATCTGTCCGAGGTTCCTCCTCCACCCCTGAGCATGACCACTCCCCTAATGAATCGGAGGACGGTTCCTCCATCAACGAAGAACTGCCGATCACCTACGAAGAGATGCTCAACGACGAAGAGGATTAAACAAACATGACCAGGGCTATATATGCGCTTCGGTCATTATTGGCCAGCGATCTTAAACAAGATCGGTTTGTCGGCTCGCACGCGTAGATAGTGGAGATGCGAGCGCAACCAACTTTGGTGAACGACAATCTAAGTCGGTCGTTCACTGCAGGCCGGGATAAGCCTGGGCGCTCGAGTAGATAGGCGAGGGCTTGCATGACACTCGTGCGTGGTCACTGAGGGAGTAGCGGTTCAGGTGTCTTCGGCCTCAGCAGGGGCCTGCGTGGTGGCCTTGTCGTAGAAGCCCAGGCTCCTCCCGTGCTCGGAAGGGGCCTGGGCTCACGCTGAAGGCAATATGAGCTGAGTGGGCTCGTCAAGCCACACCAGGTGGCTTGTGGCGGTCACGGTGAGACCGAACCGTTCGCCCCCCGGACGGCCCTGGACCTCCCACCACTGCCATGCCGCTTCGATCTCGTCCCTCACCCGGCGCGCCGGGCTCTCACCGCACAGCCGTCCACGATCGGTCTCCCAGCCCGTAGAACCAGGCGACACCGCCGCCTTCGTCCTAGACCTGGGCGCTGTGCGCGCAGGCGGGCACCATCAGCTTAAGCAGAAAGTCCGGGCCGCCGAACTCGCCGCTGCCCAGGTTCTCGACAGCCAACTCCGTGGAGGAGCGGATCGCATCCCCGGGCCAGTCCGTGACGTACTCGTCGTGGCGTGGCCACACCAGGCGCTGGGAGCGGGCCTTCATGAACCGGGCTGGGCCGGTGAACCGGCCGGAGGCGGAGACGCCGTCGTCGGCAACGACCAAGCGGATCACCGCATTCGCCCACACCCTGGTCCACTTACTGGTGGAGCGGGTTGTCATCGCCGACGGCGAGCTCTCGGACCGGCCTGGCGCTCTGGAGGTAACCGCCCTCATCGAACAGGTGGGCTATGCGGTGGTAATCGCCAACAATGGCATCCTTCTCACCCGCAGCCGGGTGGCCAAACACCTCGTCAAGCTCGGCGTGGACGGGGTTTCGGTGTCCCTGGATGGCGCCGAAGCCTGCATCAACGACCGGCTGCATCCCTCCCGGTCAGGGCTGTTCGGCTACGACTAGGTCCTGGACGGTAGGGCCCGGCTGCCCGCCCGCGGCACCGCACCGGCGCCACGGGCGGGCGTCTACACCGTGGTGATGCGCTTTCGTCCCAGGAGATCACCGACATGGCAAGCCTGGCTATCGAGGTGGGTGTGGGCTACTACGCGCCCCAGCCGCTCTCCCTGGCGCTAGCCACAAGTTGTTCGAGGAGCAGATTCACTCGATGACCTCTACACCGGCCCGGGCTCTCTAGAGCTACCCGACGCCTTTTACGCGCGGCGGTGTGGAGGCCGTCCCCAGCCATGACAGCGGCCAGGTAGGCGGCTGCTTCGGAGGTGCATACCTTGACTCTCATCGCGTGCACGCTAGCGCTCCTGCACGCCGCCAGCAGGGCCTACCTGTCCTTCGCCACCGTCATCGCGCGCGAGGACGCCCCCGAGGGCATCGCCTCCGCCCGCGCCGTCGGCATGCGCGTGCTCACCGTCGCAGGCGGCCACCTGGCCTCCACCAGCGGACTTACCCCGCGCACCGCCACACCCGCGCCCGCACCGACGGGCAACGACGACACCACCGCGGCCGCGCGGACTCCGAAACCGCGCCGCGACGATCGACCGAGCCCGCCTCACGAGGCCCCCGACCGCTGCTGCTACTACCAGGCAGCATGATGCCTGTCCTGCACTCCACCAAGAATTTGCACGTCATCGAGCCACCCACACCCACCCGCACCGGCATCTTCGAGTACACCGACCACTACACCGTGTTCCACTACGGTCGGATGTCCGACGCCGAACCCCTGCCCCCCGGCGAGGCCAACCGTCTCGTTCCCGTCCAGGTGCTATTCCGCAACGAACTCCCCCAGGGCAGCTCTGTGCACCGCCGACTGGCCTCTGGCACGTTGGCGCCCGCCGACGTCGGCCTGGATACCGCCCCACACCCGGCGCGCAGCTCCCGCACCCGATCATCGAATATGCGACGATGCTCGACCCGACCAACCAGTTCATCACCCCGCCCCAGGCCCAACGCCTGGCCGGGGTGGACGATGAGTTGTTCTGTGCGATGAGCGCGACCGCTCTGGGGGTCAACACGGTGCTGAGCGCCCACGCGCGCGAGCGCGGGCTCAACCACAGCAACGGCAAGGTCGATGTTCCTCCTCACCGACCAGCGCCGCCTGGTGGTCGCCGACAGCCCCGGCACACCGGACGAGAGCCGCCTGCTGTTCCAAGGGGTGCACTGCGGCAAGCAGGTCCTACGCAACTGGTACGTGGACAACGGCCTGGAGGTGCCTACCGGCAGGCTGATCGCCCAGGGCGTGCCCCGAAGCCGGTGGCCACGCCCGGCGCCGCTGCCGCCGGAGTTCGTGCCGGTGATGTCGGACCTGTACCGGGCCCTGAGCCAGACCTGGACGGGCCAGGACCTGTGGGACGTCCCGGACCTGGCCTGCGCCACCCGGGCCATCACCCACCTCATCGGACGCTGACCCCCGCCCGCCGGGGGTGCCAGGAAACCTACGACACGACGGTGGAGGACGCATGGGCGGCCTGACAGGAGATCCGCTCTTCCGGGAGACCTGTTTCGTGGTCATCGACTTCGAGGCGACGACCCCGGCGGGCCACCCGGCCCAGCCCATCGAGGTCGCCGCCCTGGCGCTGCGCTACGGGGAGCAGGGGTGGACGGAGTCCGGGCGGAGCACGTCCCTGATCCGGCCGCCCGCGTTCGCGCCGGTGACCTTCGCCAACACCGCCCAGAACGGCCTGACCCCGCAGCATTTCACGGCGGCGCCCACCCCCGCCGAGGCCCTGGGGGCCTTGGACCGGCGTTTCACCGCGCACGCCCGGTACCTGCTGGTGGCCCAGCACGCCGCCACCGAGGCCAACATCATCCACCACCAGCGCGAGCACTGCCCGAGGATGGCCCGCCTCGACTTCCTCGACACCATCCCGCTCGCCAAGCACATGCTGCCGGGCCTGGCCAACTACAAGCTCGACACACTGCTGGCGCACTGTGCCATCCCGCTCCCAGCGGACCGCCACCGGGCCTACGCCGACGTCGACGTCACCGCGCAGGTGTTCACCACGCTTATCGACACCGCCGACCGCACGGGCCAACTCCACGACCTCGCCGCACTGGTGAAAGTCGCCGGGCGCACCGCCAAAGCCAACCGGCCCACCCAAGCCCACCTGTTCGACCTGTGACCACCACGCCGGTGGCCCTGCACCAGCCCGACGGAGGGGAAACGCCCATGCCCACGATCAACGAACCGCCCGCGCAGGTGCCGTTCTGGTTCGATCCCCTGTGCCCCTGGGCGTGGATCACCTCGCGCTGGCTCTTGGAGGTGGAACAGGTCCGGGCGGTGCGCGCCGACTGGCGGATCATGTCGCTGGCCTACCTCAACCTCGTCCAGCGCCAGGGTGAAGGGCTCAGCGCCGACTACCGGGCGCTCATGGAGAAGGCGTGGGGGCCGGTGCGGGTCTGCGCGGCTGCCGCCAAGGACCACGGCCGCGGTGTCCTGGGCCCTCTGTACACCGCCATCGGCACCCGGTTGCACCATCAACGGCGCCGTGATGACCCCACCGTCATCACCGACGCCCTCGCCGAGGTGCACCTGCCCCGGGAATTGGCCGAGGCCGCCACGAGCACCGAGTTCGACCAGCACATCATCGACTCCCACCACGAGGCCTTCGACGAGGCCGGCCTGGATGTGGGAACACCGGTGCTGCGCATCGCGGGCACAGCCCTGTTCGGGCCCGTGGTCACTCCGGCCTCGCGCGGTGAGGCCGCCGGACATCTGTGGGACGGCCTGGTTCTCATTGCCCAGACCGACGGGTTCTTCGAGCTCAAGAGAACCCGCAACCGCAAGGCCTCCGAGTGAACACCGGCGCCACCGCCCCGGCACCGTGCGGCCCGCCCGCGGCAGCACGCGCTCGCGCCTCGGCCTGTGGGTGGCGCTCGGCCGGGTCCGGTCAGCCGATACTGGCCGGGCCCCGGACCGCTCGGGCGATACGGTGACCCACCAGGCGCTCGGCCGCAGCGAGCGGGTACCAGTCGGCTCCCGTCACCTCCGACTCCTGGATACGCCCCAGCTCCGCATGGGACGGCGCGGTGAAGGAATAGCCGATGTCCAGGTGAAAGTGCGCCGGCTCATCCTTGGCCGGGCGAGCTGGAACCGGCCCGTACTCGATGTAGACGGGGGTGTGCGAGGCCGCTACGACCTGCGAGGGGTCGACGTCGGCCTCCTCGACCAGCTCGCGCACCGCCGCGTCGATCAGCGTGACGTCCTCCAGCTCCAGGTGCCCCCCGGGCTGCAACAGGATCCCGCCGTAGGCGCGGTGGTTGATCAACAACACCTCGTCAGCGCGGACCAGCAGCGCGCCCACGGTCACATGCATCGGAAGGGTGCGCCGCGAAGCGAAGTCCGCTCCCTGGGAGAGCTGTCGCACCGGCTCGGCCAGCGTCTCCGCCTCGTCCGGGTAGCGGTCGAGGTAATCGGCCACCACGGCCTTGATCTGGATGTCACTGATCGCCACGGCACACGTCCACCCCATGCGAAGAGCCAGGCTCTCCCTGACCTGATGGTCGAAAGGCAACAATGAGAAGCGACACGGTCGGCTCCATAGCACACGGCAGCGAGGAAGTTCGTAGCCTATCGACGGGACGGTGCCGGGGTGGGCCCAACTACCAGGGTCTTCTCCCTCGACAACTCCACCGCCATGCGATGCCCCGGCCACCGCGCCCTGCACGAGGCACGCCTGTCCTAGGTCACTGCCACCGCTGAGGGTCTCACCAAGCACGACTCAGATCGCCAAATCGCCGCCCAAGCCTACGGCTACATTCTGCCTCCTAGAAACAGCCCCAGCTCGAAGCTGCCTCTGGCGACCGTCACACCTAGGCCACGAGACCACGGACCAGCGCACCACCATGGCAAGGAGGAAGGCGTGGTTGTCCACCATCCTGGTATTCACCCGGCCCGACGGTGACTTCGCCTGTGACCAGAAGATGTAGATGCTGGAGGAGGGCTACATCAAGCTCAGCCCCGAGGAGATGATGATGGTGAGTTGGCTTGTCATCGCTCAGGTGGACGAGGGTCGGCCTTGAACAACCCCACGTTTCTATGACTAATGGGGATGGAATGTCCGCGCTGGTCTTCAGAGGCGCAAGTCAGGAGCAGGTCTCATCCGTCGCTTAGGGCTTCTTGGGAGCACTCAGTAGGGCCAGTGGGAGGTAGCGGGAGCGACCATTCAGGTTCTAGCCATGGACCTGAACGGCCAATGCTGCCCCTGCGATGGAGACGACAGGTAGCCGGCTCCGGGACCCCGCATCGATGGGCAGTCTCTCTCGGTACTGGACGAGCCGTTCTACCAGGGCCTGCTTAAAAGCCTCCTAGCCACCGCCTAGGAACGTGAGGAGCAGCTACTGGTCGGGGGACAGTTGCCCAGCGGCGTCCAGACGCAGAACCGCCTCAGCGCACTTCTCGAGCCCCAGCCCACACAGGGGCATCTCGGGCAGTTCCGGGGGTCCGGGCCGACCCAGTGTGTAGGAGAGGGGGACCAAGTAGGCGCACAGGGCGTCCATCTCCGCCAAGCCGGCCGGGTGCGGTTCTACCGTGAAAGGTGAGTGCGGCGCCCCGGCCTCGATTGTGTCGGCGTGATCTTCAAGCAGTTGCAGACTGATGACCCTTCCTTGTCCCACAAAGTGCTACTGACCAGGGACAGGGCGAACGCGTCCACCCAGGTGTCCGTGGTGGGCGTCCGGTCAACATCATCAGAGCCGATGCAGCGGCCGTCGCTGCTGGTGCTGTCGTAGGAGAAGTGGGAGAGGCGGATCTCCAAAACACCATCGGGGAAGGAAGCCAGAAACAGTATTCCGAAAACGCTCTCAGCCGCGCTGAGTAAGAGCGTGAGTGTTGGTTCGGCGGCGAGAACGGGGTCCTCCAGGGAGCGGGCGGCGACATGGTCCAGAAGAGCGTCGCGCATCCTCTGGAGCCCCTGCAGGGACAAGTCGTTGTAGTGCGGGTGGATCCAGTGCCGCTTGGCCCGCTCCTCAACGCCGCCCAAAGCCTGCGCGATCCAGTCCCGGTTGACGCTGTGGCACGCCACTTCCCGCACGTGCTCGCCATCCTTCATCCCTTACTCATCGGCGGCACGCTACCACCGGCCCAGGACACAACACAGGACCGCTCTGAACAGGAATGACCAGGCTGCAGCGTGTTTCGCAGCGCAGAAGAAACGGGTCCGCGTCACTTAGAAGAGGACCGTTGTCCCCTGGATCCTGCTCCTCCGAACCGGTACACCTAAGATGGGGTGCTTCGTCATGGTTTTTTAAACACCTAGAGTGGCTAAACGACGAAGAAAAAGGAGGTGGGGCGAGTGACGTTGCGGCTACTGGACCCCAGGAAACTGGAGCACTTCTTAGCCATCTATGAGCACCGACACTTCACCCGAGCAGCCAAGGCCCTGTACCTGGATACAGCCGTACTGTCCCGCAGCATCCGAGCACTGGAGCGTGACTTGCAGGTAAAACTGTTCGAGCGAGGCCCAGGACGCCCCGTTGAGCCCACTCTCGCAGCTACTCGCCTGGCCCGGGAAACCGAACGCATGGTGCGTGGCTTGGAAGCTCTACCCAGCGCAGCCCGCGGCGATGAAGCCGGAGTCGATCGCATCCGTGTAGGCATTCTCGGCGCAGGGCTCGGCACCAGCGACGCAAGCGAGGTCCTGCGCTACTGGCGCCGCAATTGGCCGGACGTACGCTTGGAACACGTGTCCTTAAGCGCGGAAAACCACGATGTGGCGGTACTGGACGGCACTGTGGACATCGCCGTGCAGCAACTCGGCAGCGCTGAACCGTCTGAACTAGTTACCCACGTGGCCTACCGGACGCCTCGTGCTGTCGTGGTCCCGAGCGACAGCCCGTACGCAGATGCCCCCGTCTTGGATCCCGGTGACCTCCAAGACGAGGATTTCCTTTTCACAGACGTGTCGGGCCGACTCGGCGAGGTGTGGGCGGACCTACCCGTAATGGAGGGCAGCAGCCGGGACACGGTGGTATCAACGCCAGCGAGCGTGGCCCCAGCTGTGTTCACCACTCGCCGGTTGGGCGTGAACGCGCTTGCGGCCCAGGGGCTCGGAGTGCTTCCAGGAACAAAGTTCGTAGAGCTGACTGGCTCGTCAGTGGATATCGGCGTCGCGATGCGCGCTGGTGAACAACCGCCCGCAGTGGAGGCCCTATACCGGGCAGTTGAGTTCTGCACGATCACCGGACCTTTGAACCGCGATTAGCCGGTCACATCCGGCTATGTCAAGGGTTTGCTGTTGCGGATTTGGTCCATGTCAAAAAACCTCGGATCGGCCACCCTAGAAGTAAGTGGTCCCCGGGCATTTTGCACGGGGAGGTGACGGCCACGCCTGCCAGGCCGTCCTCCTCCTAACCTCCCCGACCCGGGTGGCCACGGGCCTGCACCCGAGGCCACCCCGGGAGGGATTGGATGACCGCCACACCCGCCAAGCCAACCACCGACTGTGAGCCCATGGACCTGGACCTGGTTAAGGTCACCACACACGTCCTGACCACAACCCGATCCCACGATCCCGGCGCAACCCTCATCGAGCGGCAGCGCCGCCGAGGTAGCACCTGGACCTTGGTCGACCACGGTCGTGGTCTGGCCCGCACTGCGGAACTGCTGTACCAGGTCTACCGCAGCGATCGCCCGGCTGCCTGCCTGCTGCTACTAGCTGGACACGAACGCTCGGGAGAAACTCCAGACAAGGTGCGGATTCGGGATTGGGTACCGGCACACATTAGTGTTTTGTCCCCGGGACAGCTCAGTCCCGGAGGTACCCCACTGCCGCATGTGCCTCGCGCCCGGGCCTACCGTGTGGGGTCTGAACAGGCCATCATCTGGTCTCCCGACGATGACGTTGTGATCGCTGGTGACCTGCTGGCTCCGGACTTGCCGGATCTGTCCCACATCAGCCCACGCCAGGCCATGGACGGGCTCCACTACGCCGCATCCCAGGGCCCCCTGGTCACCATCGGCAGCCACGGAAACGTTATCGATGCCCGTCCCCAGGTCGCCGCCGGAACGTACGTCCCACCACACAAACTGGCCACGGTGGCGGACATGCGCACGCGCATCGCCTACATTCAGGACATCGCCACCGTGGCCTACGCTGGGGTCCGGCAGGAACTCACACCTCGCCGTGCCGCATGCCAGGGGTGGGAGCACCTCTCCCACTGGACGGGCAGGGACCAAGAACAGCAGGTGCAGCTTAATCGCCGCCACCTGGTCAACTTACACAGCGCGATGGCGGCGGTGCGCGGCGAGACAGTCGACCTAGCCGCCGCGCACGCAGATGCTGCAACCCTGTAAGCACCGACTGGTCCGCGTCGTGTTCTGCCGCTAGTTGGGGACGAAGAAGCCTTAACCGACGGTGTGCTTGCTCCCTTAGAATATCCCTCCGAACAGGTCTCCAGCCCACTGATCACCTTGTTCGATGTAGCCCTCCAAAGTGCGGGAGCCCTTTACATGGCCGCTGCGTCGGCTGATCTCCTCACGTGAGGCCCTGTTGCGTGCGGCCACGGTGATGGGGCCCCGGCGCAGCGAATGTCCGGTGTAGCTCTGCACCAGACCGTTGGATGCTGGGCCCTGCTCGTGTTTGGTTAGCCCTGCCTTATTCGCCATTGTGCCCACGATGGCATTCACCGAATGCGGACTTAATGCCTTGGGCTGTGTGGGGAGCGCGTCGGTGCGGGTTATACGGCACAGCAGTGGGGTGGTCGCTGCTGTGTGTCCTTCCTCGGCCAAGATCTCGACCCAGGATCGGACGGCACGAACCGCACACAGTTCCGGGTCCCCCCGGTAGCGCACAGCCTGCCAGACCTCCTTCTCCGTGGTCTTGGGGCGCCGCACGGCGACCTCCATGCCCAACTCGTGCCAGCGGAAGTCTCCGAGCATCAAGCTGGCCCCCTCCGACCGGCGAAGCATCAGGTGCCAGCCCACCAGGATCAGGCAGGCGTCACGCGCCCGTCGTCGTCGAGCCGGTTGTCCATCGGCCTGTTCCTGGGCGCGCGCCGCACGCACCAGAGCGCGTAGATCTTCCACACCAGCAGCTGCCGCCTGCCGTGGCCGCGGGGGGTGAGATCGGTTGTGCCCGGCGATCACTTTGCGGGCCGCGCGTTGGACCGGGGCGGGGTACCCTCGCTCGACCGTCTCGGTGGCCACCGCGGACAAACGCCGTTCCACTGTGGAGACCTTCAACGGCCTGCGCTTATCCGGAGCCACCGAAGCGGACCCCTTCTCCAAAAGTTCGGTGGCATACCAGGCCAGGACCTCCTCGCTTACCGGGTGGGGCTCGACGCCCAGCCCCTCGCAGAACGCCTGCCAGTCGGCGCGATCGGTCGCGTAGGCGCGCCGGGTATTGAGCGGTACCGCGTCGGCGATCTTGTTGGCCGCTGCTTCGTGCAGGGCCTGGAGGCGTGCTTGAAGCTGGTTGGACGGGTTAGCCCTAGGTACTGGTAGCGGCGAGACATCAGCGGCCTCATGGGTGGCCGTCACTGGTGGATCCTTTCGTCGGGCCCTTAAGTGCACCGATCCTGGTACTGGTTGTGTCGAGACCTCATGGTAGGCGTGTAGTCCGCTGTGGAACAGAATCTGATCGACAGTGCCAGGGTGACGTCGTGGGTGAGGGCCGGCCTGGGAGGGGCCGTACCAGGTGAAGCTGCAGAAGCGATCTAAGAAGTTGCGGTTCGCGAAGTTGTAGCACTTGCTGATGCTCGTGCCACGAGATACACACCGAGCCGACGTTATCCGCTTTGCCCACATCTACAAACAAGCCCCGTCCTCGGTCAGATGGCCCCATGTGCCATCAGCTCCCCGGTAGCTGTCATATCCGGTCAGAACCAGATGTGCCCGCCCTCTGCGGTCTGACGAATCACGGCTTGGGTCATGAGAGGAAACGCTTTGGTACGCAACCACTAGATCAACTCGGGAGTACACCTTGGCCCTTCCTTACCGAAGGCGATGGCTGCGGCAGTAGCCAGCTTATGGACCTTGATGCCGTAGCCGAGCAGCACGTAGTCGCGGACGACCAGGACACCGTTCAGTCGGCGTAGGAGCCGTATCGGGACTGGGGGTATGGTGGCTGCGGTCCTGGATGACGACGGCTTTGGAGCCCATGGCGGGCTCACCGATGATGCGCAGTCCCAGGTCGGCCAAGGTGGGGCTGGTATCGTCGACATTAGCGCTCACGGCGGCCAAGCCCGATCACAGCGCGGTTTTCACCGCACCCTCCACGTGCACGATGCTCCCAGGTTGAGCCTCGTAATCAGCCAGGCGTTTGGCCATGGCCGGCGGGTAGGAAGGCACGATGACTTTGCCGTTAAGGGCGTGCACGCCGCGGGCGGAGTCGGAAGCCCCCGCGAAGTGGCAAGTGGCGGGGAAAATCCCACGCCAGGCCTTCCTTCGCCGTACCTGCGGAGCCAATGAGCAGGCCCTGCCCGGTGACTCCCATGCCCGCTTCCCCAAACCGACGTAGGTGGCGATGTTACGGGACCACAGGTTGAAGAACTCGATGTTGTCGTCATGGTCGGCGACCACGAGTTCCTTAGCGTCGGTGCGCTGCAGGTGCTGGCCTTATAGAGCATCGCGACCGCCTTGCAGACCTGGACGTGGGCGCTCACCACAATCCATGGGCGTGGGCATGGGCAATAATCCGCGGTTCGGTCATGGTGGCGATGAGGTCTAGGACCGTGCGGGGACGTGATCGTAGACGCACAGGGACTGGGCCGTGCCGTCTAGGCGGCACAGCTCCACAGAGTGCAGCACACGGGCATAGCCCTCTTCGGGAGGAAATTTGGCGTTGTAGATTGTGCTCTTTCACGCCCTTTCTCCGCCGCCATGCTGGCTTTGCTTAACATCGACCACCAGCCCGCCACCGCCATCACCGCCCTTAAGGTCCTTGTCGAAGACCACGACATGACCGAATGGGACACCCTCGACTGCCTCAAACTTGCCCTCCCCGCAGGCCTGCGGGGAGGGCAGCGCAAGAAAGAAGGTCGCCGCGCCCTGCACCAATCCCACTCTGGGGATGCTTTCTTTGCCGCCGAGCTCGCGGAGATCACGACCCTGTCCGCCCGCGCCGCTGCCCAGCGGGAAACGCTGACCCTCCTCGAAGCCGCAGAGACCGCCTGACCAAAGGAGCCCTGATGAACCTCGTCGACCGAGCCACCCAGATGCGCGCTGCCCGGACCACCGATGACCCGTGCCCGCGCACCACCCCGCACATGGCACACCGCAACTGGCACTCCACCGAGTGTGGCGTGTGCCCCGGAGTAGCCCCCGAAGAAGACCCGATGCCGCGCAACACCGACCACATCCAGCCCAACAAGCGGTACGTCCACTGCCACCCGCTCGACTCCACCACCCTCATCGTCCGCGAGTACGACGGCGGCGACCGCGTCAAGGTCTCCGACACCCGCGGCCGGAACGTCCGCTGGATCAACGCGAAGCAGATCCGCCCGACCGCGACCAAGCCCAACGGCGAGGGGTACAAGACCGGCTACGCCCCCGCCTGAACGAAGGAGCCCCGATGACCGCCTACACCCCGCACGCCGGAGACCTCGCCCGCGACAACGACGACGAACTGTGGTTCGTGTACGCCGACTGCGACAACCCCAACCACCTCTACGGCATCGGCCCCAGCTACCGACACCGCAGCGGAGGTATCCCCGTCCAGTCCATCGCAAACGACTGGGGGCCGCTCCGTCTGGAGTACCGGCCTGCCAACTGACCGCACACGAAGGGCCGTCCCGCTCGACTCGGGACGGCCCGCGAGCACCATACCGAGGAGACACAGATGCGCGTCGAAAGCGGACAGCTCTACCGCCACAACAAGACCGGCAAGCAGATCATCGTGCGCCGAATGGCCCCCGACTATGCATCTGGCCCCAAGGCCCTCATCGAGAACGCCGATGACGGCCCGCTCCGTCCTCGCTGGATCAGCCTTGACCAGCTCCACACCGACGGGAAGCCGCGCAAGACCGGTTACAACCTGGTGCGTGACCTGCTCGCTGGGGTGCGCCAAGCAAAGGAGGCCTGATGTACGCCGTGTACGGGGTCCGCACCCGATACGCCTACCCTAACCCCATGGGCACCCCACCATCGGCCTCGGCGACCGCGAGTACTGCGTGATCCGGGACGGGCAGGTGGTCTACCGCGCGGCTACCCACGCCCTCGCGCTGGCGTGGGTCGGTGACCGCCAGGCCACCAGACAGGGAGCTCCGGGTGTGCGCCTGGCCGCTGCCGCGCGACGGATCCGCACCGTGAAGGAGTCGTGATGGACCTGGAAGCGATCGAAGCGCGCGCCAACGCCGCAACCGAAGGGCCACTGCGCATCGAGGTCCAGGAGTTCGGCCGCGTAGTCCTGAGCCCTGCTGGCCGGGTTGTCGCGTCCGTCAGTCTTGCCAGCGACGCACAGGAGAAGGCAGACGCCGAGTTCTTCACTGCCGCCCGCACTGACGTGCCCGACCTGGTGGCCCGTGTCCGGGCCCTGGAGGACGAGAACCAGCGAATGCGAGACGAGATCGCCGCGCGGATCGTGGAGGAGGAACGCAGCGTGCAGGAACAGATCGTCGAGGAGCCGCTCAACACATGGTTGGCCGGTCTGCTCTTCGGTCTCCAGCGTGGCCGCGACATCGTGACGTCCCCCGCCCGTGAGATCGCTGAGGAGGAGGCGTGAGCGAGCCGCCCGTCCGGATCAGCCGCCGTGAGTCCGCCAGCTACCCCTACGCGTGGCGGTGCACCGCACCCGATCCCGAGAGCCACACCGGCGAGTGCGGGGCGGTGTCCTTCGCGGGCAGCCGCCTGGCCGCTGAGTACGCGCACCAGGTCCACTTCACCCGAGAGCACGAGGAGCCCCGATGATCATCCGCCAGCACGACCGCATCCACCTAGCCGACTCCGACTGGCTCATGTGCAACGTGCTCATCCTCAGCGGCACCAAGGCCCCCGACGACACCGAGGTCGACTGCAAGGACTGCCTGCGGCGGCGGAAGCTCAGAAAGGAAGCCCGATGATCATCACCCTGTGCGGGTCCGTCTCCCACCCCGACCTCATCCGAGAAGCTGCCCGCGAGATCACCCTCCAAGGGCATGCGGTGTTCGCCCCCGAGCCCATGCTGCGACCCGTCACCCCCGAGGAAGCCGAGATGCTCACCCGTCTGCACCACGCCAAGATCCGCCGCGCTGACGCGGTCGTAGCGATCCGCAAGCCCGACGGGAGCATCGGAGACGCGGTGCGTTCGGAGATCGCCTACGCGGAAGACCTCGGGAAGAAGGTGACCTATATCTGACCCCTTCTCCCACCTGCTATCGGCAGGTACAGTGCCCCTGGGAACGCTGCGCAGCCCTTCAAGGCAGCAGTAATAGAAGGCCCCCACCGCGATGGGCGAATTCGAGGGGTCTTCGCAACACACGTTGATCAACTGGCTATGGCCAGGAGCTTAGCCAAACGCTCGGCTAGGGTCTCCCGGCCGAGCGTCTTGCGTGGGCGGGAGTTCAGCTCGGCAGCGACCTCCTCCAGGCGCTCACGGTTGTGCTCGGTCAGGTCGGTGCCCTTAGGGAAGTACTGCCGCAGCAGTCCGTTCGTGTTCTCGTTCGACCTCCGCTGCCAAGGGCTGGAAGGGTCGCAGAAATAAACCGGCATGCCGGTGGCCATCGAGAACCCGTGGTGCAACCCCATCTCCGCAACCTGATCGCAGGTCAGTGACCTGCGCAGATGCTCGGGCAGAGTCGTGACGGCCTCCACCAGGGCGCCACGGAAGCTCGCGGTGTCGCGCGTTCCGGGCAGGTGGACGAGCATCACGTAGCGGCTGGACCGCTCGACTAGTGTGCCGGTTGCCGCACCGTTCTCCTTGCCCACGATGAGATCGCCTTCCCAGTGGCCGGGGACCGCGCGGTCGGCGACCTCGGGCGGGCGCTCGCTGATCATGACCATCGGGTGCGGGAAACGCGGTGTGCGCTGGTCTGGGCGGCGCTGAGGGCGGCGCAGGGTATACGGCCGGTGCGCAGTGCCTTGATCAGCTCGCGGCGCAGCTCTCCGCGGCCTTGGACGTAGAGGGCTTGGTAGATCGTCTCGTGGCACACGTGCATCTCCGCTTGGTCGGGGAAGCTCAGCCTCAGGTGGTGGCTGATCTGCTCCGGACTCCACTTCATGCCCACGTGGTGCTGGATGATCTCGCGCAGGAGCAGGTTGGCTCCGATCTTGCCGCCCTTGGGGCGGGGCCGTCGGGCTCGTGTGCGGCGTGGGGGGTCGTACTGGTGGTTGCTGGGGTAGCGGTTGCGGTGGATCTTCCGGCTGATCGTGGAGGGATTACGGCCCAGCTTGGCGGCGATGGTGCACACGGACGCCTTATCGCGCAGCCGGTCGGCGATGTGGATGCGTTCGTCCTCATCGAGGTAGCGGCCGGTGCCGACACGAAGAGACTCTTCGTCTACCGGGACCACCAGCGCATCGACTTCCACCTGCTGCGCACCCGCAAGTACGCCGACCAGCGCGCCACCATCGCTACCCATGGACTCACCAATGACCAGGGGTGGAAGTACTACTCCGGCGGTGTCGTGTACCGCGCCCTCCTCGATGACGCTGAGGAGGCCCGGTGACCCTGGAAGACTACTGGTACCTGCCCCCGGACCCCGACAACACCGAGTAGCAAAGGACGCCGACCAAGCCCAGTTCGACGGCGTCTACGACGTCGTCAACTCCTTCGCCCACGCAGAGGACGCCGAGGAGCTCGACCGCTGGTGGGACGACCTCGACTACCACGACTGGGTGTACATCCGCACCCGGTGACCCCCCGCATGACCGCCTGACCGAGCAAAGGAGCCCTCTTGAGCTACGACGTTGACCTGCGCATTAGCACCGGCGGAACCGTTAGCCACATCGTCTGGAACGCGAACATCACTTCGAACCTTCAGCCCATGTTCCAAATTGCGCTTCCCGGTGACGGCGGACTCAACAGCCTCAATGACGCCAAGGCTGGCGACGTGGCCCCCGCCGTGCTCGCGGCGGCCGACCACATGGACGCTGATCCCCACACGTACACACCCCTGAACCCGGCGAATGGGTGGGGCAGCTACGACATCGCACGGAAGTGGCTTCGTGAGCTCGGGGAGGCCTGCCAGGACAACCCGCTGTGCACCATCGATGTGAGCAGCTGACCCCCGTCTGATCGAAGGAGAAGGCCATGGAAGAAATCGAGCCCACCACCGCCCAAGTTCACGACGTCATGGCAGCTCTAGGTACACCGCACACCGACCAGCACCAGACCCTCGGTGCCGACTTCGACCAGTGGCAGGCAGAGGACACCATCCGCCGAGTGTGGCCGCACATCGTGGTCCAGGCCCGCCGCGACGCCATCAAGGAGGTTGCCGCCGCAATCGAGGCCCGAGCTGACCGAGAGGGCAACATGGCGCTTGCCGCGCTGATCCGTGAGGGCGCCACCATCGCCCGCGGACTGGACACCGCCTGACGGAAGGAGAAGACCGTGACTCATAAGCTGCCCCGCGAACCCGGCACCATCTACGCCGTCACCACGAAGTTCATCCGCTGCGCCGACTACAGCGGGGCGTATTCCTTCTAGAGTGCCGGGTCCGTGGTCTACACGAAGCACGGCAACGGCACCCGCGCCGAACAATCGGCCCGTGCATGGAAACTCGTCGACCCGCCCGCCTGACCGCGCGCGAAGGGCCGTCCCGCTCGGTTCGGGACGGCCCAGGACACCGAGAAGACGAAGTGACCTGCGTGCAGTCCGGCCAGACGTACCCCAACAACGACCCCCGCGCCTCCGACCCGAACCATGCCCGTACGAAGCACGACTACAGCCTGCCCGACGACCACGGCTCGACGCCCCTGCTCGCCCTTCTGTCGTGGAGAACGAGCCAACCTTCCAGCGCACGAGGAGAACGATATGTCTGACCGCCCGCACGCCCGCGCCTTCGAGCTTCCTGGCTGGCCCTGCCCTCCCCTCTCCTACCAGATCGCCGACTACCCCGGCAGCTACGGGTGGGTAGGCCCCAGCCACGTCTACATCGACGAGGCGGGCTACCTGTGGGTGTCGAGCAACTCCGACCTCACGCCAGCCCCCCAGACGGCATTCAGCGTGTGCCTCGCGTGGACTGAGGACGGTATCGGCCTCTGGGCCCCCAAGAAGGCCTACAGCAGCTTCATCACTCGGAAGTGCCTGGGTGAGGGGTTCACTCCGATCGCCCGCATCATCCCCGAGCCGCCCACCGCCGAGCAGAGCTAAGCAGGGACGCTGCCCCACCAGCGTCCGCCACCACCAAGGAACGAAAAGACCCAAATGAGCGAGTACGCCCGTACCAGGCTTCAGAAGATGTGGAGCGGACTGGAGTTCTTCACCGTCGAGAGCATCGACGCCCGCGAACCCGACGACGTGTGCTACATCGAGCTACGCAAGCCTCCCATCGGCACCTACGCCAACGGCAAGCCGATGTACAACGACCTCATCCCCGGGCGGCACCCCTACAAGCGTCTCCAAGACGTGCCCGCGGAACACCGGCCCCACGCCCGCGTGGTGTGGGAGAGCTTCCGGGGACGCACCACTGACGGCGTCGCCTTCAACCAGGACAGCCACCACAAGCTCGACTTCACCGACTACACGCTGACCTTCCGGGACCCCCTGTGGTCTGATGCCACCTGGATCTCCAACCCGCCTGACGCGGGGCAGCTGATCTGCGGGGTGCGCGAGGCCTCAGGCCGACTGGGCCGCTGGTTCGTGTGCGACGACGCCTTCCGCCTGCTCGTGGAGGGCGTACGCAACGGCCCGCCGCACACCGAGCAGGAGTACGCCCACCTGCTACTCACCGACGGGTACCCCGACACCTACTTCGCCGTGGCCCGACTGGTGTTCTTCGACCAGGTGCAGGCGTTCGTCGACGGGATCAAGGTCGGCAAGGCTGCCCCCACCACCGCTCAACTGTTCATGGGCGCGCCCCGCACGATCAGCACGGCGGGCCCTCAGGTGGGTCAGCACCCGGCCTACGGCATGACCTACGCCGGAGGTTACAAGGTGGACTGGCGCGGGATGTACCTGGGCACGGACTACTCCCAGTTCGTTCACGAGCTCTCTCACTCCCTCGGGGAACCGGCATGGTGGGACAACTTCCTCGCGCTGGCCGCGGACCAGGGCGTGGTCCACTCCCACCCCTCTCGGGGCGGGACGTGCCAGGCGTGCATGGCCGCTGACCCGAACTGGCCGAGGAACGGGTTTCCGTACAGCATCGACAGCGACCTGTTCTGACCGGGAGGCAGCATGTCCAGCTACATCACCGCTCGCGCGGCCAGCAACCTGGCCCATACCGAGACCGAGCTCGCCGGTCGGCTGGCCGCTCTTCAATCGACCGTCGCGGCCTGGACCACGGACTCCGTGAACACCGGCGCCACGATGAACGCCGCCTCCCTGATCGCTGAGCTGGCGACGCTGGCCGCCCGCCGTAGTTCACAGCAGGAGACGCTCACCCTACTGAAAGCCGCTGAGGCCTCCTAACCGCACACCGAGGGCTGCCCCAATCGCCCCGGGGCGGCCCACGAACACCCAACAGAGGAGAGACATGCCCCGCCTCTGATACCTTCCAGCACGGCACTGAGCCGCCGTTTCGCGGCTGGGAGCGCGACCACACCGCGCTCGTACATGTCTTTGTGGTCCGCGTGCCACCAGGGCCTCCCTCTGTCCACCGACGCCGACGAGATCGGGCACCTGATCCCCGGGTCCCAGTGGCTGGCTGCCCGCGCACACAGGGGCGCCGTTGCCGCGGGGGCCGTCCGTGCCGACACGCTCGCACGCCACCTTGTTCCGCCCCGTCTGGGACACTGGCAACCCGGACGCCGGCGTCACCGCAATGCTCAACGCCACGCACGCGGTGATGCGCGACCAACTGCCCCAGCCCGCCCTGCTGCGCGTCATGAACGTCGCCCAGGCCCGCAAGCTGGGGTTCGGCACCAGCGACGACGAGGCGTTCGTGACCGTGGCCGTGCACTACGCGCTCCCGGACCTGAGCCTGGCGGAGCAGCGGGCGCGCGCAGAGCAGTTCGCGGCCGAGCAGGGATGGCAGGCCGCCCCGGTGGACGACCTGGGCATGACGAAGGACGAACTGGTGAGCGCCCGGCTGCACGAGCTGTTGGGCCACCGCGTCACGATCACCATCACCGTGCCTCAGCCCTACGGCCGAGACGAGCACATGCGCAGCGAGACCGGCGCCCTGTTCCACGGCGCCGATGGGTTCACCGTCCAGGGCGAGGCCCCGCACTTCGCGGTCATGGACGTGCACCCGGCGTCGGTGGTCGTGATCGTTGACCACGGTGTGGGGGGCCAGGATGGGTGAGGACCGAGTTGAGGGGGTGCGCTCGCCCACCGTGCAGCGGCACATCCTGCTGGAGAGCTTGATCGGTCACCGCAAGAGGTTGGGCATCACCCAGCAGGAGGTCGCGGCCGAGCTCGACGTGTCCGTCCAAACGGTGATGCGGTTGGAGTCCGGGCAGGTCCAGCTCAAGCGGGACTACCTGTCCTGCATGACGCGGTTCTACCGGCTGCCGGAGAGCGAGAGCGAGCGTCTGAACGCGCTGCGGTGGGGGGCTCGGGAGCCGGAGTGGTGGAAGCCCTACGCCTCGGTGCTGAGCACGGACGAGCAGCAGCGCCTGGGGTGGCGCAGCGGAGCGCAGGCCATCCAGGAGTGGGCGTGCCTGACGGTGCCGGAGCTGTTGCAGACCCGGGACTACGCGACGGCCGCGCTCTTGGAGGAGCCGCGCGCGCGTCGCGAGCTGCTGGTCGAGGCAAGGTTGCAAGCGCAGATCGAGTCCACGTTCACCCGGGTGAGGCAGCGGTACGTGCTCGACGAGGCGGTGGTGTGGCGGCGT